>NZ_JBFABB010000055.1:0-47359 GCF_040640035.1 Micromonospora sp. NPDC023633
GCACCTGTCCCGTGCCAACACCGCGTGGGACCGGTTCGGCTTGGAGATGCTCGACGTCCGGGGCCGGCTCTACAGCGAGGACGACGTCCTCGTCGACGCCGGCGCCCCGACCGCCGATGGCCCCAGATCCGGGCCGCGGTGAGGGACCTTGTCGAGCATCTCGCCCAGCACCACGATCGTCGCGCCGCCGACCCCCACGACGGGCTGGCCCAGCGCCTCGACCACGACGCCGCCGCCCAGCAACTGCGCCGGGCAGCGGCGGCCTTGGCATGACGGTCGGCTTCTGGCACGCGCAGGCGCAGCGGGCGGTGCGCGCGGCCACTGCGGCGATGAGCGGACGTTGCGCGAGCACCGCTGCTGAGATCAACGCCCTGGTTGGTGCCCGATCTGATCTCCACCACCAGCTGGCCAGGGTCACTGAGTTGCTGGTCGGCGGCCGGCCCGCCGCCGAGGTGCCGGACCGGGCGGCGGCTGCGTTTATTCTCGAGCGACACGGGCAGAGCCTGACCAGGTCCTACGTGGGGTTGCGGGCCGCTGCAATGGTGGCCGAGCAGTACCCGCCGGCGCCGGTCGTCACCACCGGTCCTGCGCGCTCCCTACGCCGAGCCGCTGACGCGGTCGGCGTCATGGGCGACATCATCGCCAGCCCCGTCCCGCTGGAACAGCGTCCAGGGACACCGGAGGGGGGCGCCATTCGGGCCGGCGGAGGCGTCCAAAGGGCGGTGGGCGACCTCGCCCAGCTCACCGTCGACGCCGTGCGACTCGACGGCAGGCTGCCCGCCTGGCTGGACCAGGATGGACCGGCGGCGCAGACGTACCGCCCGGTGGCGGAGACCGCCAGGTGGACAACCGGCAGTCGGCTCGGCGCCGTGCACCGAGATGGCCGCGATGCTGCCGCGAGTACCCCTCCGCCTCGATGCTGGTCGAGGTCGACGCCCGGACCGGGTTCACCGACCACCTGGTGCACGCTGGCGGCAGGGCAAACCGGCCAGCGGAGCTGAAACGCAACCTGATGTACGTGATCGTCGCCGAGGCCACGAACAGGGGCCTGACCGCGTTGGCCGAGTCGCGCGGGGTGCCCCTACTGCTGGACCTTGGCGTTCGTACCATTGGACGAGGAGAGGCGAGTGGGGGGACGTAGGGCGCCGTCGAGTGAGCACAGGACCATCGCGAGCGCTTGATGACGAGAAGCTGCGACATCGCGGGCGTAGCTGTCCGCAGCGTAGAGCATCGACCACAACAGGCTCTGGACCCACAGCGGCGTCAGCGCCGGATTGATGCTGTCGTCAGCATGCCCGCGCTGCACGACCTCGACCAGCGCGGCTTCGACGTCACCTGTATCGCGCCACTCCGGTCGGTCGCTGAGCAGTGGGCCGAACACGAGGCTGAGCACCGGGCCAAGATCGAACAGTTCCCGCGATGCCCGTAGCAGCGCCTCACGGGCGTCGCCTTCGGTCAGTCCGGCCCGCTGGAGGGCTGCGGAGATTCGCACGGCAGCCTCGCCGGATATGGCGTCCACGAGGCTGGCTCGATCCGGGTAGTAGCGGTGCAGGGTCGTGCGTCCGACCTCGGCGGCTGAAGCGATCTCACTCAACGGCGCATCGGGGCGTCGACCGAGCAGCTGCATCGCGGCATCGAGGATGGCCCGGTTCGTACGTGCGGATACGCCAGAACGATCATGGTGCGTGTTCACCCATGCAAGATATGCCCTGCGCCATTATGGAGCTTGCGCAGCCCGATACGGAACACTAGTGTTCCATCCTCGGGTGAGCCTCGACGCCTCACTCTCCCCGACCATTGCGCGCGAACAGGAGCGTGATCATGGCCAGACTCGCCGAGCGTCACATGGAGAACGCTGATGGAGAGTGGTTCATCGACCGCCGGTGTATCAGTTGCGGTGCCTCGTCGTCCGTCGCACCGAACCTGGTCGCGCCCGCCTCGGACGGCAAGTTCGTCATCGCCCGCCAGCCCTCGGGGCAAGAGGAAGTTCGCCTGGCTCAGATGGCTGCGGAGCTCTGCCCCACTCGCTCCATCGGCACCCGGTCGCGGCTGCAGTGGAGCCCGCACCACCCGCTAGCGCTGACTCATGGCGTCTGGCGATGCGGAGGCAACGCCTGGGCATCAGCCGGCGGCAACAGCTATCTGGTGCAACGCCCCGACGGCAACATCCTCGTTGACGCGCCACGCTGGAGTGCCCGCCTGGCTCACCGCCTCGACGAACTCGGTGGCATAGCGACGATCCTAATCACCCACGCTGACGATGTCGCCGACGCCGAACGCTACTCCGAATGCTTCGATGCGCCGGTATGGATCCACGAGGGCGACCACGGCGCAGCGCCCTTCGCCGCCCTCACCGGCACTGGCAATGAGCCGATCGAACTGGCGCCCGGAGCGTTGGTAATCCCCACACCCGGACACACCCGCGGCCACGTCATGCTGCTCATCGACGCCACCATGCTTCTCACCGGTGACTCCCTCGCCTGGGATCCCGCCCGAGCCGACCTATGGGCAGAGGAAGCGGTGTGCTGGCACTCCTGGCCCGAACAACTTGCGTCGCTCGAACGCCTCCTGGATCACCGCTTCGAGCAGATCATCCCCTCCCACGGCGCGATCAGCCCTCGCATGACAGCCGAGCACATGCATCACCGCCTAGCTGCCCTTCTCGACCACCTGCGTGTTTAACCTGCGAACACTGCACGCCCGGCAAGGTGCCGTGTGTAGCGACTCGGGTCTAGCTACTTGACCGTTGGTTTCTCGCTGGAAGCTACGCCTGGGCCAACAGACACGCACCCCTACCGCCTCGCCTCCAGCCATGATCGGCGATTAGCGCAGGGATCGGATAGCTGTACTCCGCCGGTGCAGGATGATTTGTCACGTTAGATGCTTACTGGACACCGGAGTCCTGGCCCAGACATCCACCGCAAAGTAGCGGCCAGGGCCTGGTGATCGTGGTCATGTGCTCTCTGCCGTTGCAGCCTGCTCGTCGTGTTCGCGCAGCACGCATGACGGTGGTGGGCGACGGGTGCTGCCCCTTCTTCCCATCCGTGGTAGGGGTGCTGCCCATGGCCGTCCTGGGGCTTCAGGCCACGCCTCCTTTCAAGGTTGGCGTGATCAGCAGTCATGATCTTCAATGAGTAATGCCGCGGTCAGTGCCTACGTGCGAACGGGGTCGGGGCGTGGTTGACATGGTCCGACGGCTGACCGGGACCAGCACCCCGTCCTGGCGGCACCGGTGAACCTTCCGACGATCCTCGACCTCATCGCCGAACGCGAGGCCACCGCGAGTCAGACCGCCAACCGGCTGGGGGAGCAGATCACCACACTCACCGCTGAACTCGCCCAGATCGAGCGTGAGCTGGCCGACCTGGCGACCACCCGCACCACACTGCGCGGGCTCACCGCAGCCGAATTCACCGCTGATGATCCGACCATCGCCAGCGCCCCGTATTAGCAGATCCTGGCCATTCTCGACACCACGGCCACCGGCATGCGAGCCAAGGACATCTGCATCGCGCTCGGGTAGAGCCCTCACCAAAGCACGTCGAAGGCGCCCGCGCGAAGCTGAAAACGCATGGTCGACCGCCAGGTCCTGCCCGAAGACAAGCCCGAGTATTCACACTCGCCCCGAAACGTACCTGAACTTCCGAAGCGCCCTCTGACATCTGTGTGAGGGCACCGCCTTGACAGGTTCGCGGCGTGCGCCAACCAACACCCGTACGCTCTGCGCTCACCTCTGACGGGGACTGACTCCCACCACGGTCAGGGCGAGTAGTCGGTCCGCCTCGGTAGCGGGGTCCGGATGGTGTTCCGTGGCCAGGGCGATACCGGTGATCAGCATGATCAGGTCGGTGATGGTCACGCCGGGCGTCAGCGCGCCATCGTCCGTTGCGCGGCGTACCAGTGGTTCGCCCGCCTCGGTGAGCTGCGCCGAAGCGCAGTGCTCGTGCGCCTCGGCGGGGTCCGCCGCGCTGTCGCGGGTCAGTGCGATGGCCAGTCCTCGGATGGTCGCGGCGGACGCGGTGACGGCACTGAGCCATTCCAGCAGCGCGGCCCGGGTATCGGCTCTGCCGCCCAGGTTGCGGGCGTGCGCGCACAGGGTCTCGATCCGTTCACGGAAGACCGCCTCCAGCAGTGCGTGGCGGCTGGGAAAGTGCCGGCGCACCGTGGCTGACCCGACTCCCGCAAGGCGGGCGATCTGTTCCAGGGATGCGTCGGCGCCGTGTGCGGCGATCTCCTGCTCGGCCACGGCGAGCAGGCGCGCGTAGTTGCGCCGGGCGTCTGCACGCTGGACTGGCATTGGTCACCTCGAAGGTTTGCTAAGTGGCGGGGCCCTCCGTATAGTAGCCAAGCACAAACGGTGGGGCCCGCCGTTTAATAGCTGCGCAATCCAGGAGGAGCCCTCATGCCCACCGATCCCGCACCCGTCCTGGTCATCGGCGCCACCGGACAGCAGGGTGGCGCCACCACCCGTGCCCTGCTCGCGGCGGGCGTTCCCGTCCGGGCGCTGGTCCGCAACCCCGCCACCGACCGGGCGAGGGCCGTCGAAGCGCTCGGTGCCGAACTGGTCATCGGCGACCTCGACGATCGCGACTCGCTGGTCAGGGCCGCGCAAGGAGCCCGAGCCGTCTTCTCGGTGCAGATGCCCGCGATGAACGGGGCCTCCATCGACTTCGAGGGTGAGCTGATCCAGGCCGTCAACCTGATCGAGGGCGCGCTGGCCGCGAAAGTGCCGCAGTTCGTGCACACGTCCGTCTCCGGCGCCGGACAGCACACCGAGACCACCGGCTGGGCCGAAGGGCGCTGGGCGCCCCTGGAGCCCTACTACGCCACCAAGACCAGCATCCAGAACCGGGTACGCGAGGCGGGCTTCACGCACTGGACGCTCATCAAGCCGGGCTGGTTCATGGAGAACTTCCTGCCCTCCTCGGCGTACCTCTTCCCCCGGGGCGTCGAGGGCGGCTTGGCGACTGTGCTGAAGCCGCAGACCCGGCTCTCCCTCGTCGCGGTCGATGACATCGGCAGTGCGGCCGCCGCGGCCATCGCCGAACCCGATCGGTTCAACGGGGTCGAGCTGGAACTGGCCAGCGACTACCTGACCATGACGGAAATCTCCAAGATCCTGTCCCGTGCACTGGGCACCGAGCTGACCGCGCCGGAGATGACCGAGGAGGAAGCGATCGCCGCGGGAATGCCGGTGTGGGCAGGCGCCTCACACGCACACATGAACGTGGCCGGGCAACCCGCCCGCCCGGAATTCGCCCGAGCCCTCGGCATCCCCCTCACGACCTTCGAGGAATGGACGCACGAACACCTCCGGGCCACAGCCTGACCCGGTCCGGGGCACTCGCTCTGTCCACCGGTCCAGCCGTCATCCTCAGCGCTCCCGGGCGCTGCCACGGTCCCGCGATCATCGCCGGCACGGCACCGCCGTACCGGCGATGATCGCCCGCGCCGGGACTTCTCCTTGCTGCTCAGCCCAGCCAGCCCAGGGATCGCCTCAATTTCCTTCTGTCTCTTCTTCCGGGCAGTAGCTACCCGGGTTCTGCAGAGGCGGCAGCGCGGTACGGAGGGCGGGGACCAGGTGACTGCAAGACACGGCCAGGACATAGCCCAGTCGGTGTTCGCGCAGATGAGCGCGGAAGGCGCTGCTGTTGCCGTAGGCCTCGTCCGCGGCCGCGTACCCAGCGTCGAGGGCTGCGGTGATCATGTCGGCGGCCAGCTCGGGCTTCGTCGAGAACTCCACCTCGGCGGGGACCCCGGCGCCCGGGCAGCGGTCCCGGTCATCGGTCCAGGACACCGGCAGGTAGACCCGGCGGTCGATCAGCGTGTGCCCATGCCGGCTGGCGTAGCCGCAGAACACCCCCACCTGCGCGTTCTCGATCCTGCCGGCGGTGCCGGTGTATTGGCGTTGCACCTCGACCGAGTGCACACCCTTCTTCAGGTCCCCGGTCTCGTCGACGGCCAAGAACCTGTCCGGGTCACCGAACCGGGCCACGACCACGTCCCGCAGATCGTCGCGGACGGCGTCGGCGTCCCACACCGCCCGATACAACAACCTCTGCATCGCATCCGGCCGGGCATGACCGGCCTGCTCCGCCAACTGCCAACACGTCTTGACCTCGATGTCGGACAGCAGCCCCGACACGAACGCCGTCGCCGTGCGACGCGGCTCGACCCGCCCGAACCGTCCCGCGAACGCATCGCACACCCCGGCCAGGACCTTCCTCCACCGGGCAGGGTTTACGCTCTGGCACGCGGCCACCGCCAGATCTGAAAGGGGTGGGCCGGGCGGATCCCCTGGGGCTACCCGCGGGCGGCGTCGGCCCCGCGCGGGGCGACGAAGACCTTGTCGGCCCGCCCGCCGGCCTGCGCCGCAAGTGCCTGCGAGACCTCCTCCAGCCCGAAGAACGCCGGCCGCAGCCGGTCCAGGCCGAGCGTCGGCAGCATGCCCACCGCGCGGTGATGGGTGTACGGGTTGATGACCGCGCCCACGATGGTCAGCTCGCGCGCGAAGACCTCGTTGGGGCGCACCCGCGCCTCCTCGTCCGGTCGGGCGACGCCGAAGACCAGGATCCGGCCACCCCGGCTGGCCATGCCGATCGCGGACTCCAGCAGGCGCGCCGAGCCGACGGCGTCGACGACGTACGGGAAGCCGAGGCCGCCGGTCAGGGCCCGGGCCGCCGCCTCGCTGGCCGGGTCACCCGGATCGAGGGCGGCGTCGGCCCCCATGCGCAGCGCGAGGTCGCGGCGGTCCGGGCGGGGATCCATGACGACGACGGGGGCGAGCCCGCGGGAGCGGGCCAGCGTCACCATCATCGCGCCCGCCGGGCCGGCGCCGTAGACGAGCACGGGCAGGCCGGAGCGGGGCGCGAGCTGGTCCATGCCGTGGATGCAGCACGCGAGCGGTTCGGTGAGGGCCCCGATCCACGGCGGCGTGGCCGGCGGCAGCCGGTAGGCGATCCGCGCCGGCACGACCATGCGCTCGGTCATCCCGCCGTCGAGCCGCACGCCGTAGCCCCGCTTGGCGTCGCAGAGGTGCTCCTGCCCCAGCCGGCAGTACGCGCAGGCGGTGCAGTAGTCGTGCGGCTCGACGGTCACCAGGTCGCCGGGCGTGAGCCGGTCGACCCCGGTGCCCACCTCCCGTACCCGCCCGCAGACCTCGTGGCCCAGCACGACCGGCGAGGCCGCGGGGAAGCTGCCGCCGACGATGTGGCTGTCCGTGCCGCAGACCCCGACGGCCAGGGGCTCGATGGCCACCTCGCCGGAACCCGGGGCGCGCGCGGGCAGGCGCTCGACGCGTACGTCGCCCGGACCGTGACACCGTACGGCGGTGATCGTGCGGGCGTCAGTAAGCGGCACGCAGCAGCTCCTTGAGTCGTCGGATGTGCGCCCGGGCGGCCTCGCCCGCGGCGTCGGGGTCACCCGAGCAGAGCGCCTCGAAGATGGCCTGGTGGTCGGCGACGGCCTGGGCCATGCCTCCGGTGAGGCTGGTCGAACGCATCGCGATCAGGACCCGACTCTGGACGCCGTCGAGCATCCGGGTCAGCACGGGGCTCTGCGCGGCCTGCCGGATCTCCCGGTGGAACGCGGCGTCGAGTTCGATGTGGCGGGCGAAGTCGCCGTCCGCCGCGACCTGCCGGTGCTCGGTGAGCAGGGCGAGCAGGCGGCGGCGCAGCGCCGGGGTGTACCGCTGCGCGGCCAGCCGGGCCACCGCCCACTCCAGGGCCTCGCGGGCCTCGTAGAGGCTGACCAGCTCCTCTCCCTCGATGCGGGCGACCACCGCGCCGCGGTTGAGGGTCTCGCGCGCCAGTTCGTCCTGCACCAGGCGGATCACCGCGTCGCGCACGGGGCTGCGGCTCACCCGGAACTCCTCGGCCAACGCGGGGACGCTCAGCCGGGTGCCGGGCCGCAGCTCGCCCGAGATGATCCGGTCGCGCAGCGTCCGGTAGAGCAGCTCGCCGACCCGCTCACCGGTCTGGGGGTCCGCTTCCTGCGCGGGCGCCGGCAGCGTCGCGGCGGGGGGCCGGGGCATGGAAGGTGGCGTCACTGCGTCCTCACTCGTGTGGCTCGGGCCCGACCGGCACCGCGGCGAGGAACGCGGCGGCGAATCCGCGATAGTTCGCGGCGACCGCCGCCACCGCCTGAGGGCGGGCCAGGTCCCCGGCGAGCAGCCCGCGCAGCGCGTCCCACCAGATGCTACGCCCGATAGCGAAGCCGGTGAATCCGGCGGCGGCGGCGTCGGCGAGCCACCCCTCGACCCGTGCCGCCGGCGCGTTGGCGCCGAGCAGGATGCACTCGCCGCCGGCCTCGGCCGCGATCCGGGCCGCGGTGCGGTAGTGCTCCCGCCGGTCGAGGTGCTCCAGCTTCCAGACGTCCACCGGCACCTCGTCGAGCAGCTCGGTCATCGCGCGGTGCACCAGGGCGGGACGCAGTTCCCGCTCGAACCGTCCCGGGTCGCCGCCGACGGCGTCCAGCTGCGCGGGCGTGGGGGGCACGAGCAGCTCGAACAGGAAACGGCCACCGGAGTCACGCACCGCCGCCGAGACCTCGGCCAGTCGGGCGCGCTGGACCCGGTTGCCGGCGGCGTCGCCCTCGACGTTGTAGCGGACCAGGACCTTGGGCAGCTCGGGCTGGTGGTGCTCCAGGTGGGACTTCAGGTCGGCCGGTTCGGACTCGTAGATCTCGCAGCCGCCACGTTCCAGCGGCATGCTCACGGTCACGCCGTTGGCGTGTGCCCGCTCGGCCACGCCGGGGCCGAGCGTCGCGTCGACGAGGATGCCGGCATGCGCGGCGAGCCCCGGCTCGTCGGCGAGCGCCGCGAGGAGCCCCTCCACCACCATGTGCTTGCCGTCGGTGATCGCCGCGCGTTGGCTGCGCGTGGCGGTGCCGGTGTGGCCGTAGAGCGCCTGGGTGAGCCAGGGACGCTGGTCGACCGCGAGGATGAGCAGGTGCTGCGGCTGGTTCATGGGGCGTCCTCCGACACGATGCAGGGTTTGAAGTAGTCGCCGGCGACGAAGCGGGCGAAGGCGTCGGGCAGTTCGGCGAGGGTCACCGGCACCGTCAACCGGTCCCGCAGCGCGGCGCCGTGGTCGCGCAGCAGGTCCCAGTTCGCCTCGACCTCGCTGGTGGGGAAGTAGAAGGAACGCACCGTGTAGCAGTCGGTGCGCCGCCAGCGGGGCGTCGCGGGCATCGTGTAGGGCTCGTCGGACTCGCCGAGGGCGATCACCGCGCCGCCGGGCGCGACCACCCGCTGCGCGGTCTCCCGCGCCGCGGCGGCGCCGCTGACCTCGACCACCAGGTCGTACTGGTTCTCCGCCGCCAGGTCGCCCGCGGCGCGGGCGCCCAGCTCGACGGCGGTGGACAGGCGACCCTCGTGCGGGTCGAAGGCGTCGACCTCGCCGACGCCGAAGGCGCCCGCCACGGCGATGACGCCGAGGCCCAACGGCCCGGCGCCGATGACCAGCGCCCGGTCCACGCCGTCGGGTTGGGTGCGCTGCCACAGCCGCAGGGCGTGCGCGGCGGTGCCGACGGTGTCCAGGCCCAGCACCGCCGTGTCCAGCGGCACGTCGTCGGGCACCGGCAGCAGGCAGCGGGCGGGCACGTCCACGTGCTCGGCGAACCCGCCGTCGCGCTGCCAGCCGATCAGCTCCCGCAGGTGCAGGCACTGGTTGGTGCGCCCGGCGGCGCAGCGGCGGCACGTACCGCAGAAGACCGGGATGTAGACGATGCCGCGCGTCCCGACGGGCACGGCGACGTCCGCGCCGACGTCGATCACGGTGCCGGCGATCTCGTGTCCCGGCACCACGGGCGAACCCGACCGCAGCAGCCGCTTGTCCGAGCCGCAGAGGGCGCAGACGTCGACGCGGACGCGTACCTGCCCGTCCGCGACCGGGCCGAGCGTGGCCCGCTCGAAGTCGATCCGACCGTCGCCCAGGAAGCGGGCACGGACACTGGTGGTCGTCACTTGACGGCACCTCCGGTGATTCCACGCACCAGCCACCGCTGCGCGAAGATCGTCAGCAGCAGGGCCGGCGCTGAGATGAGCGTGCTGGCGGCCATCAGACCGCCGAAGTCGTTCGATCCCTGGCCGATGAAGTTGAAGGCGATGACCGTCAGCGGCAGCGTCTGGTCGTTGGCGAGCGCCAGGGCGAACAGGAAGTAGTTCCAGGAGAAGACGAAGCTGAGCGTCAGCGCCACCGAGACGCCGGGCAGGGCCAGCGGCAGCACCACCATGCGGAACCGCTGCCAGGTGGAGGCCCCGTCGATGAGCGTGGACTCCTCGATGCTGATCGGGATCTCCTCGAAGAACGGGATCAGCAGCCAGATGCACAGCGGCAGGGTGACGATCAGGTGCGCCACGACGAGCAGGGCGTAGTTGAGCCCGGTGTTCGACGGGGCGTCGATGCGGATGGAGAGCACGAACAGCGGAAGGACGAACAGCACGCCGGGCGCCATCCGGGCGAGCAGGGTGACGAAGCCCAGCGTGTTCAGCTGCCGCCGGACGATCACGTACGCGGCCGGGGCGCCCAGCACCAGGCCGAGCAGGGTGGAGCCGCCGGCGACGATGAAGCTGTTGGCGATGTAGCGGCCGAACTCGAACCGCTCGAACAGGTTGGTGAAGTTCTCCAGCGTCAGCGGCGAGGCCACGTCGAACAGGGAACCGGTGATGTCGACGTTGCGCCGCAGCGACGACCAGAGCATGAACAGCACCGGGCCGAAGAAGACCACGGCGAACAGGAAGTACGCGGTGTAGACGCCGACCAGCCGCTTGCCCGCGCTCATTTCGCGGCCCTCCTTCGTACCAGGGTGAAGACGGCGGCGATCAGCACGACGAGCACCAGCAGGGCGATCTGCAGGGTGGCGGCGTAGCTGGGTTCCTGGTCGATGAACGCCTCGTTGTAGCCGTACACGTTGAGGCTGTTCGTCGAGTCGACCGGCCCGCCCTGGGTCATGATGTAGATGGTGTCGAAGAACCGGACCAGGTCGACGGTGCGCAGCAGCATCGCGACGATGAGCACCGGCCGCAGCAGGGGCAGACCGATGTTCCACGCCGTACGCCAGCCGCTGGCCCCGTCGATGGCCGCCGCCTCGAACGGCTCCTCCGGCAGCGACCGGATGCCCGCGGAGATGATCAGCGCCATGAACGGCGTCCACTGCCAGATGTCCACCAGCGCGATCGACCAGGGCGCGATCGACGGGTCGCCGAGCCAGACCACGGGGTCGATCCCGACGACGGCCAGCAGCTCGTTGGCCGCCCCCAGCGACGGATCCATGATCAGCAGCCAGAGCAGGCCGACCGCCACCGACGCGGTGATCGCCGGGATGAGCATCATGCCCTGGAAGACGCGCCGACCCGGCACGTCGAGGCTCATCACGTAGCCGAGCGCGAGGCCCAGCACGGTCTCCACGGCGAGGCACACCACGAAGAGGAAGAGCGTCACCTTCAGGGAGTTGTAGAAGGCCGGGTCGGCGAACATCCGGGCGTAGTTGTCGAACCCGAGGAAGCCCGCGTTCGTACCGTCGGAGAGCCGGTCGGTCACCGACAACCAGACGGTGTACGCGATCGGCAGCAGGACCAGCAGGGCGGTGACCACCGCGGCCGGCACCACGAAGGGCCAGATTCCCCGGGCCGTCGGATGCACCGTCCTTCTCGGCCGGCGCCCCGCCCCCCGCCCCGCGGGGGCGGGGCGGGGGCCGGTCGGGCGTTTCGTCATCGTGTCGGTGCTCATGAGGCTCCTACTCGCGGTTCTTCGCCAGCAGCGGGGTGAGGCCGTCCTGGATTTGCTTGGCCGCTTCCTCGGCGCTCGCGCGGCCGAGGATCACCGTGCCCACCGCGTCGCCGATGACCTTGCGCATCTCGGCGGCCGCGACACCGACCGGGCCGACCTCGGTGTCACCGTCGGTCTGGGCCTTCGCCAGCACGGTGTTCCACTGCTTGAGCGTCTCGGTGTTGAGGGTGGCGGTGTAGGCGGGATCCTTGCTGACCGAGGTGCGCGGCGGGGCGATGCCGGACTTGGTGAGCTCCAGCTGGGTCTTCGCGCTGGTGGCCCACTGCACGAACTTCCACGCGGCGTCCTTGTTCTTCGAGAACGAGGAGACCGCCAGGCCCCAGGAGAGCACGGTGGTCTTCGAGCCGGCGGCGCCGGCCGGGAAGTCGAGGACGCCGATCTTGTCGGCGACCTTGGAGGTCTTGGGGTCGATGATGCTGCTGACCTCGTTGCTCGACTCCAGCTCCATGGCGGCGTTGCCGGCGGCGAAGAGGGCCGAGGACTGGGTGAAGGTGTTGTTGACGACGCCGGGCGGGCCGTAGTCGCGGGCCAGGGTGGCGTACCGGTTGATCGCCTCGACCGCCTTGGGGTCGTCGAAGTTGGGCGTGCCGTCGGGCTTGGTCCAGCTCACGCCCTGCGAGTGCAGGAACGGGCCGAAGGTGAACGGCAGCGCCGCGGACTGTCCGCGCAACGCGATGGGGGTGACGCTGCCGCCGGACTTCTGCTTGATCGTCTCGGCGGCGGTGGTCAGCTCGTCGAGCGTCTTCGGCGGCGTGACGCCGTACTGCTCGAACAGGTCGGTGCGGTAGTACAGCACCACGCCCTCGACGTTGATCGGCGCCGCGATCAGCTTGTCGTCGACGGTCATGCCGGCCCGCACGGCGGTCGGGAAGTCGTCGACGGCGTAGTCGGCGCCCGCCTTGCTGACGTGCTCGTCGAGCGGCTCGTAGTAGTTGGACTTGGCGAACTGCGGGCCCTCGCGGGAGGGCAGCGTCATGAACACGTCCATCGAGGAGCTGCGCGACTGGAGGTTGAGCTGCACCTTGTCGCGCATCTGCTGCTCGGCGAACGTCTGGACCTTCACCGTGACGCCCGACTCCTTCTCGAAGTCGTCGATCAACGGCTCGATGGCCCGCTGCCAGGGGTGGTTGGACATGATCAGGTTGATCTCGTTGGCGGAGCCGGCGGAGTCCGAGCCGCAGCCGGCGGTGAGCCCGCCGACCAGGGCCAGGGCGAGCGCCGCGCTCAGGTACCTGTGCCGCATGTGCCTGCCTTTCGATGGAGGGGTCACTCAGGCGATGAGAGGGGTGAGCCAGTCGTGGAAGTCGTCGAGGTCGGCGGGATCGGTCGTGCGCCACCGCGCGGGCACCGGTCGGGTCCGACCGGCGACCTCGGCCAGCGGCACCGGGTCGTACCCGGCGGTGTAGGGCTCGGTGCCGACGCGGTGCAGGCCGACCATGAGTCCGCTTCGCCGGTCCGCGAGCAGCCGCGCGGCCTGCCGTCCGGCCTCGGCCGCCTCCCGGCGGTCGACGTCGCCGGCCAGGGCGCCCGCCGAGCGCTGCACCATGCCGAGGACCTCGCCGCGGGCGGCGACCCCGAGTTCGGCGGTGACCAGCGCGGCGAGCCGGCGGGACACCCCGCCCAGCAGGATCCGGGTGTGGTTGGCCGCCTCGAAGGGCTCGTCGGTCAGCTCGCGGGCGGCGCCCTCGCTGGTCACCACGAACGCGCGACCGTGCGCGTCGATGGCGTCGGCGACCCGGCGCAGGAAGTCCGCCCGGTCGAACGGCACCTCCGGCAGCAGGACGAGGTGCGGTGCGTGGGCCGGGTCCTCCCGGTGCCACGTCGCGGCCAGCGCCAACCAGCCCACCGACCGGCCCAGGGTCTCCACGATGCGCACCGGCTCGATCGCCCGCATCGCCGCGTGGTCGCGGGCGAGGTCGGGCACGACCCGGGTCAGGTAGCGCGCGGCGGAGCCGAAGCCGGGGCAGTGGTCGACGCCGACCAGGTCGTTGTCGACGGTCTTGGGGATGCCGGCGGTGCACAGGGGCAACCCGGCCTGCTCGGCGCGTTCGGTGAGGGCCCGCAGCAGCGCCATCGTGCCGTTGCCGCCGATCAGGGCGACCCCGTCGACGCGGTGCGCGGCGAGTGTCGCGACCGCCGCGTCGAGGTCGTCGCCGGTGACCGCCCGGCGGCCGGCGCCGAGCCAGGATCCGCCGCGGCTGGTCCACGCGGGCGGGACGTCGGCGAGGGTGACCGGGGTGAGCCGGCCGTCGACGAGGCCGTCGGGGCCCCCGCGCAGGGCGAGGACCTCGTGCCCCCCGGCGCCCTCCAGGAAGCCGCGCAGGCTCGCGTTGACGACGGCGGTCGGCGCGCCGGTCTGGCCGATGAGCAGGCGCATGACGCTCAGGCCCCCGCCGGCCGGGAGGCGACGCTGAGGTAGGTCTGGAACGCCTCCAGGCCCGGCCGGCCGCCCTCGTAGCCGATGCCGGAGTCGCCGAGTCCGCCGAACGGCACCCACGGCGTGTTCGGTGTGCCCGTGTTGATCCCGACGATGCCGGCGTGCAGCCGGTTGGCTACCGCCCGCGCGGCGTCCAGGTCGGTGCCGCACACGTAGCCGGCGAGCCCGTAGCCCGTGGCGTGGTGCACCGCCAACGCCTCGTCGAGGTCGTCGTAGACGTGCACCGGCGCGACCGGCCCGAAGATCTCGCCGGTCATGGCGCGGCTGTCCACGGGCGCGTCGAGCAGCACCGTCGGGGCGGCGTAGTGCCCGGCGGCCGGTGCCGCCCCGCCCGGCGCGACGGCACGGGCGCCCTTGGCGACGGCCTCGTCGACCAGGTCGGCCATGCGCGCCGGGTCGCCGGCCGGGGCGAGCGGGCCGATGTCGGTGCCGGGGTCCCGGGGGTCGCCGACGCGCAGGGCGCGGCTGGCCGCGACGAACGCCTCGACGAAGCCGCCGGCCACCTCCCGGGCGACCAGGATCTGGTTCGCCGCGATGCAGGACTGGCCGTTGTTGCGGTACTTCGCCACCATCAGCGTCTGCGCCGCGGCCTGCGGGTCGGCGTCGGGGAGGACGACGAACGGCGCGCAACCACCCAGCTCCATGACGGTACGCAGGAACCGCGGCGCCGCCTGGGCGGCGACCAGGCGACCGACCCGGGTCGACCCGGTGAACGAGACCGCCCGCACCGCCGGGGCCGCGAGCCACGGGGAGACCACGTCGGCCGGGGTGCCGAGCACGGTGCCGAGCACCCCGTCGGGCAGGTGCCGCTCGCACACCGCGGCGAGCACCATCGACGACAGGGGAGCCAGCTCCGAGGGCTTGAACAGCACCGGGCAGCCGGCGGCGAGCGCCGGGGCGATCTTCCGGGCGGGGATCGAGACCGGGAAGTTCCACGGGGTGAGCACGGCCGCGACCCCGACCGGCCGGGCGGCGACCCGGTGCTCGTGCTGCGGCACCACCGTCAGCCGCTCCTCGTCCTGCCGTTCGACGAGGTCGGCCATGACCCGGAAGTACGTCACGGTCAGCCCCAGCTCGGCGGTGGACTCGGCCAGCCGCTTGCCGGTCTCCCGGGTGATCAGCGCGGCCCAGTCCGCTCCGGTGGCCAGGGCCTCGATGTCGTCGGCGATGGCCCGCAGGGCGGCGGCGCGCTGCGTCACCGGGGTGGCCGCCCAGGCCGGCAGCGCCCCGGTGGCGGCGGTGAGCGCGTCGGCGGCGTCGGCCGGGCCACCCGTGGCGACCTCGGCGAAGGCCGTCCCGGTGGACGGGTCGACGACGGGCAGCGCCGGCGCCCGCGTGGCGGCGTCCGGGACCGCCCGGCCGCCGATGCGCACCGCGCTCCGGGTTGCCAGGACCTCGTCGACGATCGGGGAATCGGTCACGACTGCTGCTCCTCGTACGGGTCGAGCTGGTCCGGATCGAGGTCGATACCGAGACCGGGGCGGTGAGGCACGGTGACCGTGCCGTGTGCGGTCAGGAACTCGTCGGCGGCCCGGCGCAGCGGGTTGGAACGGACGTCCCACTCGACGAGGGACGTCGCGGCGCTGCTGGCGGCCACCTGCACGGTCGCGGCGGTCGCGATCGCGCCGTTGTACAGATGCGGGTTGACGGTCTTGCCGGCGGCCTCGGCGGCTGCGAGCACCGTCAGGTACTCGCTGATCCCGCCGACCTTGGTGAGGTCCGGTTGCAGGATGGTGACGCCGCTGCCCCGCAGGTACGGGATGAAGGCCGCGGCGCCGTAGAGGTTCTCGCCGGTGGCCAGGGGCATGCCGGTGCGGGCGCCGAGTTCGTCCAGTTCCTCCGGGCGGTCGCCGGCGAGCGGCTCCTCGACCCAGGCGACGCCCAGGTCGGCCAGCGCCGGCAGCATCCGCAGCGCCTCGGGCAGCGACCACGCCTGGTTGGCGTCGGCGAAGATCTGCGTCCGGTCGCCGAGGACGCGTCGTGCGGCGCGGACGTTGGCCAGGTCCCGGTCGCGGCCGAAGCCGACCTTGACCTTCACGGCGGTCAGCCCGAGCGCCGCGCACTGTGCCGCGGTCTCCGCGACCCCGTCGGGACCGAGGCTGGAGCCGTAGACGGGCAGCTCGGTGCGGGGGTGCGTGGCGAGCAGCGACGCCAGGCTCCGCCCGGCGTGCCGGGCGGCCAGGTCCCACAGCGCGATGTCGACCGCGCTCACCGCCTGGTGGATCGGGCCGGGGGCGCCCCACTGGCGGCCCAGCGGGCCCAGCTTCGCCATCAGCGCCCGTTGCGTCCCGGCGGGGTCGACCGGCCGCGTGCCGAGCAGCAGCGGCGCCACGCCCTCCCTGATCGTGGCGACGCGCTCGCGCCAGGCCCAGGACGGATAGTTGGCCCAGCTCTCGCCGACGCCGACCGAACCGTCGGCCAGCTCGACCTCGACCAGCACCATCACGCGGTGGGTCAGGGGGGCGAAGGACATCGCGATCTGCTCGGCGGGCCGGGCGCGGAACACCCGGCAGCGCACGTCGGCGACGGGGACGTCGGGCAGCCGCACGGTGTCCACCGGGCGGTCGGCCCGGCCAGCCGCGGGGCCGGCCGGGCCGACCGCGTCCGGGGCGTGCTGCAGATCTCCGCTGAGTCCCATGAGGCCTCTCTCACACTTGTGAAGAACTGCATGCAGTTCTAGCCGCCGTTCATCGGCCCGTCAAGGGCTGGAAACAAAACTGGGACGACCCGGCGACGGGCGGGAAGGGCGAAAAAGGACGACGCGCACCGCGACGGGACACGTCACCGTGCGATGCGGTGGGAGGCGACCCGGGTGCCGAAGCCGCGCTCGGTGAAGTTGAGGCCGTTGCGGACCGCGCGGCAGGTGACGGCCGGGCCGGGGAGGATCAGGCGGTGATGACGCGGATGCCGTTGCGCCGTACGGCCGTCGCGACCGCCTCGGGCAGCGGCGCGTCGACGACCATGCTGTCGATCCGGTCGAGCCCGCAGACCTGCACCGGAGCGGTGGAGGTCAACTTGCTCGCGTCGACCACCAGGACGATCTCGTCGGCGATCTCCATCAGGGCGTGCTTGGCGCTGAGCTCGATCTCCGAGCGCACGTAGACCCCGCGCTCGTCGACGGCGCCGGCGCCGAGGAACAGCATCCGGATCCGCAGGCGGCGGGTCAGGTCGAGGGCGGCGAAGCCGACCAGCGCCTGGTTGTCGTGCAGCAGCTCGCCGCCGATCCCGATCACCCGGGCGCGCGGCCGCGACAGCATGTGCCCCAGCACCGGCACCGAGTGCGTGACCACGCACCCCTCGAACTCGGCGGGCAGGGCGTGCGCCACCTCGGCCGCGGTGGTCCCGCTGTCGATGCCGATGGTGTCGCCGGGCTGCACCAGGCGGGCGGCGGCCGCCCCGATGGCCAGTTTGGCCTCGGTGTGGGTCTGGGCCCGGGAGGCGAAGCCGGGACCGGCGACGCCGCCCGGCGGCAGGCTGACCCCGCCGTGCACGAGGGTCACCTCGTGGGACTCCGCGAGCTGACGCAGGTCGCGGCGGACGGTCATCTGCGAGACGCCGAGCTGGGCGCTGAGCTCCGCCACGGAGAGGAAGCCCGCCCGCCGCAGCGCCACCATGATCTGCGTGCGGCGCCGGGGGGCGCTCTCGTAACGGGACGTCTGCACGCTCATGCCGGGCCCTCCTGCCGGATGTCACCCCACGGGGCTCGGTGGAGAGTTTAGAGCAACCTGGGGATGTTATTTTTCTACCATCCGATGGTAGGTTGCCAACGTCCTTTGGTAATTCTGGGAGGTACCATGACCGTCGCCACCGTGTCGCCCACCGTCCTGGCCCGCCCCTCCGGCGGCTACGCCATGCTCGCCGTCGACCAGCGGGAGGCCCTGCGGGCGATGTTCGCCGCCCACCAGAGCCAGCCGGTGACCGACGCGCAGATCACCGACTTCAAGGTCGCGGCCGCCCGCGCGCTGAGCCCGCACGCCTCGGCGATCCTCGTCGACAAGCAGTTCGGCTGGGACGCCGTCATCGCGCAGGAGGCCGTCGCCCCCGAGTGCGCCCTGATCGCCGCCGCCGACCGCTTCACCGCCAGCGCCACCGAGTTCGTCGCCGACGTCGCCATCGACGACGACGTCGACCCCGCCGCCGTACGCGCCCAGGGCGCCAAGGCGCTCAAGCTGCTCGTGCTCTGGCGCCCCGACGAGGACCCCGCCGCCCGGATCGCCCTGGTGACGGACTTCGTGCGGCGGTGCCGCGACAACGGACTCGTCAGCATCATCGAGCCGGTGTCCCGCGCCCCCCGCCAGGGCGGCGCCTTCGACCACGACGCCGGCATCCTCGCCGCCGCCAGGGAGCTCGGATCGCTCGGCGCCGACCTCTACAAGGCCGAGGTCCCCACCGCCGGGCAGGGCACCCCCGCGGAGATCGTCGCCGGCTGCACCCGGCTGAGCGAGTCCATCGCCGGGCCCTGGGTGGTGCTGTCGTCCGGCGTACCCGCCGAGCTCTTCCCCGACGCCGTCCGCCTCGCCTGCCAGGCCGGCGCGTCGGGCTTCCTCGCGGGCCGGGCCATCTGGGCGTCGGTCGTCGGCAGCCCGACGATGGCCGACGACCTGCGGACCATCTCCGTGGACCGGCTGCGCCGCCTCTGCGACGTGGTTGACGACGCCGTGTCCCGCTGACGGTGGCCCTCCTCGGCGCCGCCCTCGCGGTGGTGGCGGTCGCCCTCGGGGCGGCCATGCAGCGGGTCACCGGGCTCGGCTTCGCGCTGGTCGCGGCGCCGTTCCTGGTCATCATCCTCGGCCCCTTCACCGGTGTCGTGCTGGCGAACCTGCTCTCCGCCGCGATCAACCTCGTCGTCCTGGCCTCGACCTTCCGAGCCCTGAACGGCAGGCTGGCCGTGGAGATGATCGTCGGCGTCGTGGTCGCCGTCCCCCTCGGCGCCTGGGTGGTGGCGTCCCTGCCCGGACCGCTGCTGCTCATCGGCGTCGGGTCGATCACGGCGGTCTCCGTCGCCTGGGTCGCCCGGGGCAACCCGCTGCGGTTCCTGCGCCGCCGAGGCGGGCCGGTGTTCTCGGGCTTCACCTCCGGGTTCTTCAACACCACCGCGGGCACCGGCGGGCCGCCCCTGGCCGTCTACGCGGTGAGCACCGACTGGGGCCAGCGCAGCTTCGTGCCGACCGTGCAGCTCGTCGGCCTGGTCACCAACGTGCTGTCGCTGGCCGCCAAGGGCACGCCAGCGCTGTCCTGGCCCCTGCTGCTGGCCTGCGGTGTGGCGATGACGGTCGGCATCGCCGCAGGCCAGCTCCTGTCCCGCTGGCTGCCGGAGGAGCGGGCCCGGCGGTCGGTCATCGCTTTGGCGTTGATCGGCAGCATCATCGCCGTCGGAAAGGGAGTGACCGCCCTGTGGTAGTCGACACCGGCGACGACACCTCCTCGCGGGCGGACCGGCGACGCCGGTGGCCCGGCCGGGTCTTCGACACCGGCGTCGACCCCGACCCCCGGTTCAGCCTCGCCAACGAGCGGACCTTCCTGGCCTGGATCCGCACCTCGCTGGCGCTCTTCGCGGCGGGGATCGCTCTCGAGGCGCTGGCCCTGCCCATCGCGCCCGGGCTGCGCCGGGCGGCGGCCGTCGTCCTGATCGTGCTCGGCGCCGCGGCGCCGGTGCAGGCGTGGCTCGGCTGGCTGCGCACGGAGGCGGCGCTGCGCCTCGGCCGGAGCCTGCCGCCACCCGCGCTGGCGATGCCGCTCGGCCTGGGACTGGTCGCGGCGGCCGGACTGATCCTGCTCGGCCTCGTCCGGTGAGCCGCGCCGCCGCGCCCGGCATGTGGACCGATCGGCGTCGACAGGGCGCCCCGTGACACCGCCGCCCCTGGACGGCGACCCCGGCCTGCAACTCGAGCGGACCATGCTGGCCTGGCGGCGCACCGCGGCGGCGTTCCTGGTGGCCGGTGCCGTCGGCGCGCGCCTGCTCACCCCGCTGCTCGGCGGCTGGGCCTACCCGGCCGTGGCGGCACCGGCGCTCTGCGCGGGCGCGCTCGCCCTCGCGAGGTGCGTCCCATCGCACCGCACCACTGGGCGGCAACCGGTCCCGACGGCGCGCGGGAAGCCGGTGCCACCGGGGCCGCCGGTCGTCACCCCGGGGGCGGGCTGGATGGCCGGCGTCGCGGGGCTCACCTGCCTTCTCGGCATCGCCGCCGCGGTGACCGTGCTGACCGCCGCGACGCCGCCGTCGCCCCCGTGATCGTGCGAACCGCGGCGACCGCGTCGAGGTGGCCGTACCGGAGGGGGAGGCGCGTCGTCCGGGCAACACCTAGTCTCGGGCGTATGGCGAGGTACTACGACGTGCACCCGGACAACCCGCAGCCCCGGGTCCTCCGGCAGGTCGTCGACCTGATCCGCAACGGCGGCTTGATCGCCTACCCGACGGACTCGTGCTTCGCGTTCGGCTGCCAGCCGGGCAACCGGTCCGGTCTGGATCGGATCCGGGAGATCCGTCGGCTGGACGAACGGCATCACTTCACCTTGGTGTGCCGTGACTTCGCCCAACTCGGCCAGTTCGTGCAGGTCAGCAACTCGGTTTTCCGGATGGTGAAGGCGTGCACCCCGGGCAGCTACACCTTCATCCTGCCGGCGACCCGCGAGGTGCCGCGCCGGCTGCTGCACCCCAGGAAGCGCACCGTGGGCGTACGGGTCCCCAGGCACACGGTCGTCCAGGCGCTGCTGGCCGAACTCGGCGAGCCGTTGGTGTCGAGCACCCTGATGCTGCCTGGCGAGGACGAGCCGATGACCCAGGGGTGGGAGATCAAGGAACGGCTGGACCATCTCCTCGACGCGGTGATCGACGCTGGCGACTGTGGAAAGGAGCCGACCACCGTGGTCGACCTGTCGCAACCTGAGCCCGAGATCCTGCGCCACGGGGCCGGAGACCCGGGCTGCTTCGAGTAGCCGCATCGTTGGGGCGACGGTCGTTCGGGGAAATCCTCATCACAGCGCCCCCGATCCCGACCGGCGGCTGCCGGGGTGTCGGCCCGTCTCCGGCAGGTGACCGACTGGCAGCGGGGACATGCGTGGCGTCCGGGTGACAGGGCTGCCGCAGTGTCCGCGACATGGGTGGGACTTGGCGGCTGTGCGGGTGTCGGACCCGGTGCGCGGGACGCATCGCGGGGTGGCGGGGGCCCGCTCGCCCCGCTGGTGCCGTCGGGGCGCGGGCGCGGGTTGCAGACGGTCACCTTCCGCTGACCCTCAGCCACCGGCAGTCTCTCAACGGAATTTAGGAACGACTGTTCTTGACTGGTCGTTCCTAAACCCGCTACCGTGGTTGGCATGGGAAGACCACGCGGGTTCGACGAGGAACAGGCTGTTCAGGCGGCTGTGGAGGTGTTCGCCGACCAGGGGTACGACGGCACGTCCGTCGATGACCTGGTGGCCAAACTCGGCGTCCATCGCAACAGCCTGTACAAGACCTTCGGCAGCAAGCGAGGGCTCTACACAAGGGCGCTGCGCTGGCACGTGGAGCACCACGTGCGACCACTCGTCATGGCCGTCTCGGCGGCCGACGACATCACCGAGGCGCTGCGTCGCGCACTTGCCGCCGACGCGGCGCAACCCGGCTTCGACCTGCTCCTGAGGGCCGCGGTTGAACGCGCGCCCATCGACTCCGAGGTCGCCGAAATTGTCGCCGGTTGCTTGCAGGAGTTCGACGAGGCCCTCGGCCGGGTTCTGATCGCCACGTATCAGGGCGCTGACGAGACCGCTCGCGTCGCGGCACCGGCCACCGAGCTGACCGCCGCTGTGCTGGGTCTGCGCCTGCGGGCCAGGGCCGGCGCGTCCGAGACGCACACCACCGAAGCCGGCGGCGCTGTGGCCGACCAGCTCAGCCGGCACGAGATCTGAGGAGAGAGACATGGCACGCGTGCACATTGACGGCGAGGCCCTCGTCGTGGAGATCGAAGGCCTGGACAAGCTCTGGGCATTGAAGAGCCGACTCACGATTCCGCTGGTCAACGTCAGGGGCGCGACCGCCGACCCGGGAATCGTCAAGGAGTCGAAGGGGCTGCGAGCGCCGGGAGCGCACCTTCCCGGGGTCATCGTCGCGGGCACCTTCCACCTCGACGGCGAGCGGGTGTTCTGGGACGTTCGCGACCCAGCCCAGGCTGTCGTCATCGAACTGACCGACGAACGCTACAACCGCCTCGTCATCCAGGTCAGCGACCCCCGCGCGACGGTCCGGCTCATCGAAGAGGCCACCCGGAAGCCCTGACCGGTCCGTCCGACCTTCCCCCACCGGCCGACGGCCACACCGGCCCCTTTTGACCCACCACGAATGGCGATGCCTCATGCCCGCGATCCGAACACTGATTCCCGATGACCACGACGAGCCGCTCACCGACATCACGAAGACGTCCGACGGGGTAAGGGTGCAGGTGCGCAACCTCACCAAGCGGTTCGGTGCCGTCCCGGCCGTCACCGACCTGAGCTTCACCGTGGAGCCCGGGCGGGTGACCGGTTTCCTCGGACCGAACGGCGCCGGAAAGTCGACCACCCTGCGGATGATCCTGGGATTGATCCGGCCCACCTCTGGCGACGCGCTCATCGGTGGCCGGCGCTACGTCGATCTGCCGCAGCCGGCTCGTACCGTCGGCGCGGCTCTGGACGCATCGAGCTGTCATCCCGGAATCAGCGCCCGGGACCACCTGCGGATCTACTGCGACATGGCCGGGCTGCCGGCACGGCGCGCGGACGAGGTCATCGAGGCTCTGGAGATGTCCGGGTTCGCGGGCCGGAATACCGGCGGATTCTCCACCGGTATGCGCCAGCGGCTAGCCCTCGCCACGGCCCTACTCGGCAACGCTCCCGTGCTACTCCTGGACGAGCCGACCAACGGGCTCGACCCCGGGGGGATCGCCTGGCTACGCCGGTTCCTACGCCAGCTCGCCGACGAGGGGCGCACCGTTCTGGTCTCCAGCCATGTGCTCAGCGAGGTGGAGCAGATGGTAGATCGCGTGGTCGTGCTCAACGCCGGGCGCCTGATGGCCGAAGGCACTCTCGACGAACTCGCTGCGGTAACCGTTCCCGCCGTCGTGGTCCAGTCTCCTGACGCTGACCTCCTCGCCGCGCGACTGGCCGATGTCGGGACGACCGACGGTCGCCCGCCCCGGATCGAGAACACCGGTCCGGGCACCCTGCGAGTCCATGGCCTCAACGCCGAACGGGTGGCTGACGCCGCGGCGCACGCGGGCCTGAGGGTGTACGGACTGACGCCGTACCGCACCGACCTGGAACAGGCATTTCTGCAGTTGACCGGGGAAAAGAGGACCATCACATGAGCCACCTCGTCCGAGCCGAGTTCCGCCGGCTGTTCGCCACCCGCCTCTGGACCTGGGCGGTGGTCGCCGCGGTCGTCTTCGGAGGCGGCCTGGTCGGGCTGCTCACCGTCATCGGTCCGGAGAACGTCAATCCGCCACTGCCCGGAATGGACACCGAGGCCGGCATCCGAGCGGTACTCGGCCTCGCCGGGCTCGGAGTGATCGTCCCTGCACTGTTCGGCGCGACGGCGGTCACCTCCGAGTACCGGCACCGGACCATATCGACCGCGTTCCTGTTCGCACCTCGACGCTGGAGCGTGCTGGCCGCGAAACTCCTCGTCTACCTCGTCGCCGGAGCGGCCTATGGGCTGATCACCACGACCACGGCCGGCATCGCGCTCTACGCCGGGACGGCTGTCCGGGACATCCCCATCGGCGCAACACCCGATGTCGTCGTCGGTCTGCTGCTGCGCCTGGTCGTGGCGATGGCCGCCTACACGGTACTGGGCGTGGGCATCGGCGCACTGGTCCGCAACCAGGTGATCGCGTTGGCCGGCCTGGGCGCGTACCTCTACATGGGGGAAAACCTGCTGCTCTTCATTCCCGGGGTGAACACGGCTTACCCGTTCCTGCCTGGCGGCGCCACCGCCGCGCTGACCAACTTCACCGCGCTCACCCAGGTGGCCCAGGACACGGCCGGGGCCGCACCGCAGCTCCTCTCCCCGCCGGCCGGGGCCGGGCTGCTGGTCGCCTATGCGCTTGCCGCCGCTCTGCTGGCTATCGTCCTGCCCCTACGTAGGGACGTTGCCTGACTGGGGCGGGCCACCCGGGCGACGGTCCGGCCCTGGCAGACGTTCCTACGCCGCTTGTACCGCCTCGGCTTCTACCTGGAGTTCTGAAGGCTTGCGATAAGAAGACGAATTTTGATTCGTCGGAACGGTTTGGCACGATCATCATCGTGTCGGATGCGCAGTACAGCTACGTGGGACCGCCGGACGCGCCGGACCGGTATGAGCTGATCGAGCGGCGCGCCGCTGGTGGCGAGGGCGAGGTCTGGCGAGCTCGCGAGCACCACGGAAACGTGGCGTTCTCGTACGCGGTGAAGATCCTCCGGGTACCAGCGGAGGATGAGACCGACCGCGGCTTGGAGGGCCTCCGGCTGCAGGCGGCGCTGGCGACCCAGCTCGAACACCCGGCGCTGGTGAAGGTCAAGGAGGTATTCGTCGGCCCGTCGCCGCATCCGGCCGGAGAGTCCACCACGGACAGCGCACCACGACTGTATTTCGTCATGAAGTGGATCGAAGGCCGCAGCCTGCAGGAGATGCTGGAAAGCGGCGGGGTACGCGGGTTGGGCATCCTCAAGCCGCTCGAGCCGATCGCCGAGGCCATCGACTACCTGCACAGCGGCCAGGACACGGACGGCATACCGGTCCTGCACCGGGACATCAAACCGGCCAACATCCTGGTCTCTGGCAGCGGGCGGGCCTATCTGGTCGACTTTGGCCTGGTCCGGCTGCGCAGCACCAGCGGCACCGCCCGGGTGTACGGCACGGCGCCGTTCATGGCACCGGAGTCCCTGGCTCGGGGCGAGTACACCCCGGCCACGGACCGCTACGCCCTCGGCGCGACCGTCTACTACGCCCTGACCAGCGAGATGCCGATGCCGGGCGACATCGACGGCATGACCCAGCGGCTCACCGCGTCACTCGGTCCGGGGCAGGACCGGGTGATACGCGGAATCCTGTCGATGGTCGCGGTGACCGCCGAGCGCCGGCCGGCCGCTGCGGCAGCCTGGGTCAAGGCGCTGTCGGACGCACCGCCGGAGACCTCGGTCGGCGGGGCACCGCAGCCGGCCACGCCACCGCCCAGCCCCGGGCCGTCGCACCACCCGCTGCCGCCCACGTCCGGGGCGCCCGGCTACGCGCCACCGCCCGGCTCGCCGCTGGCCCACACCTCCGGGGCCCCCGGCCACCAACCGCCCTTCGGCTACCCGCTGCCGCCCACCTCCGGTCCGCCCGGCCGCCCGCCGTCGGGCAACCCGGTGTCGTCGGACTACCCGCTGCCGCCCGGACCCCGGCCGTCGGCGGCTGCGGGACCGTCGGAGTACCCGCTGCCGCCCGGCTTAGGGCCGGCAGGTTTCCCCGGGGCGCCCGGCCAGCCCCGGAAGAAGTCCAAGGCCCCGATGATCATCGGA
Organism: Micromonospora sp. NPDC023633; assembly: GCF_040640035.1. Taxonomy (NCBI): domain Bacteria; kingdom Bacillati; phylum Actinomycetota; class Actinomycetes; order Micromonosporales; family Micromonosporaceae; genus Micromonospora; species Micromonospora sp. NPDC023633. Next base: position 25,717 of record NZ_JBFABB010000055.1, read on the forward strand.
ATCGTGGCGACGGTTCTCCTCGTCGCTTGTTGCGTACCGACGGGGTGGAACCTCGTCCGGGGCAACCTTCCCGGCGACCTGACCGCGAGTCCCACCCCCAGCGTCGACCGTGCCTCCCCGCCGCCGGCGGTGACCGCACTGGAGCCCGTACTGCTGTCGGTGGCCGATGTCGGGTCCGCGATGAAGACAGAGCGTGACTCGGTCAAGAAGAGTTCCACCAACGACGCGCTGCACAATGGTCTGACCAAGCTTTCGCTCTGCTCGGACGGCACAGTTCGCGGTGATGCGATCGGGGCGCACAGCAGCAACGGCTACTGGGTGACCACCGGCCAGTACCCGTACCTCGGCTCGGCGGTCGCCGGCTTCTACGGCAACGCTGCCGACCCGTTCCTCGATGCCGTCCGCACGGCGGCCGAGCGGTGCGGATGGCGGCCGTTCACGGTGCCGAAGTTGGGTCAGGAGTCGTTCGGGATCACCGCCGGCGGATCCAACGGCGTCTACGCGATGATCTTCGTCCGCTCGGGCCAGGTGCTCTTCCAGGTCGCGATCCAGAACGACTACGTAGGCGGCAGCTACCAGAGCGACCTGATCAAAATGGCGACGTCGATGGCCAAGCGGCTGCCGAAACCCAAGGCGAGCCGGTGACCGCCCCGGGGCCGGTGGTGGCGTGAGCGCCACGTTGCTGGTCGGAATACCCGGCGAGGGCGGGGAGCGCCGTGTCACGGCGGTCGGCGGGCCGTTGAGAATCGGCCGTGATCCACTCTGCTCGATCGTCCTGGACGACTCGCGGGCCTCCCGCGAGCACCTGGAGCTCACCTACCGGGCCGGACGGTGGCACCTGCGTGACCTCGCCAGCCGCAACGGCACATTCGTCGACGGCCGTCAGGTGCACGAGCTGGAGATAACGGTCGCCTGCGCGGTGCGGCTCGGCAACGACGTCGACGGTCCCGTGCTCACCTTCCGCCCGGAAGGGCCTCCCGCCGCCCCGCCGACGGTGACCGGTTCGGCGCAGCCAGCCCGTTCGGCCGAGGTGCGGCCGAACGGCTTCGTACCCGGCGCCGAACCACCATCCGGTGCACGATTCGCGGCGGGCCGGATCCCCTCGGCCAGTTACCCGACCGCGGATCGGATCCGGATCGGGCGGGAGCCGGACAACGACATCGTCCTCGACGATCTGCTGGTCTCCCGCTACCACGCCGACCTTGTTCGGGACGGTGCCGGATTCCGTGTCATCGACCTGGGTACGCGCAACGGCACGTACGTCAACGGACGGCAGATCGAGCGGGCGGTGCTGAACGGCGGGGACCTCCTGTCGTTCGGGCACCACCAGATGGTGTTCGACGGCGCCGCACTGCACGACTACGTCGACGCCGGCCGGGTGTCGCTGCGCGCCGAAGGGCTGGGTGTCAAGGTCGGCGCGCGGAACCTGCTCTCGGAAGTCTCGTTCGAGTTGGACGAGTGCAGTCTGCTCGCGGTCGTCGGCCCGAGCGGCGCCGGCAAATCGACGCTGCTGGGGGCGCTGACCGGCAACCGCCCGGCGCAGTCCGGCACGGTGCGCTACCAGGACCGTGACCTCTACGCCGAGTACGCCGACCTGCGGCACCGCATCGGCCTGGTCCCGCAGGACGACATCCTGCACCGCCAACTAACCGTACGCCGTGCGTTGCGCTACGCGGCCGGGCTTCGCTTCGGCCCCGATGTGACACCTGCGGAGCGGGACCAGCGCATCGACGAGGTGCTCGGCCAACTCGCCCTCACCGCGCACGCCGACCAGCGCATCGACACGCTCTCCGGTGGACAGCGCAAGCGCACCTCGGTGGCGCTGGAGCTGCTCACCGAGCCCTCGCTGCTCTTCCTCGACGAGCCGACCTCCGGGCTGGACCCGGCGCTGGACCGCGACGTGATGCACGGCCTGCGCGAGCTGGCCGACCGTGGCCGGACCGTCGTGGTGGTGACGCACAGCCCGCTGCACCTGAACGTGTGCGACCGGGTGCTGGTACTCGCCCGCGGCGGCAAGGTCGCCTACTTCGGCCCGCCGGACGAGCTGCTCGACTTCTTCGGGGCGGCCGAGTACGCCGACGTGTTCACCGCGGTCGCCGCCGAGCCGGACGTCTGGGCCGCCCAGTTCGCGGCCACCCGCCCGCCGGCCAAGGCCGCACCGGCGAGTGAGCGGGCGGTGGTCACCGCGCCGCCGCCGCGTCAGGGCTGGTGGCGGCAGATGGCGATCGTCGCCCGCCGCACGGTCGCCGTCACCCTCGCCGACCGGTTGTACGCGGCGCTCTCCCTCGGCCTGCCGGTCGGTCTCGCCGTTCTGCTGCATGTGGTCCCCGGCTCCGACGGTCTCGGGCAGCCCGCACAACCGCCCGGGCGTAGCACCGAGGCCGCCGAGCTGCTCGTCATCCTGATCACCGGCGCGATCTTCATCGGGCTGGCCGGCGGCATCCGCGAGTTCGTCGGGGAGGGCGCCATCTACCGCCGGGAACGGGCGGTCGGCATGGCGCCCGGCGCCTACCTGAGCGCGAAGCTGGTCGTGTTCGCCGTACTGAACGCGTTCCAGGCGGCACTGTTCGTCCTTCTCGGCATGTTGGGCCGGCCGGTACCCCCCGAGGCGCTCGTGCTGGGCGTGCCGCTGGTCGAGCTGATCGCGGTGCTCTGGCTGACCACGCTGGCAGCGACCGTGCTGGGGCTGCTGGTCAGTGTCTACGTGTCCACGAGCGAGCAGACGATGCCGGTGCTGGTCGGGCTCGTGATGGCGCAGCTCGTGCTCTGCGGCGGGCTTTTCGCCGTGGTCGAGCGCGCCGGCATCGAACAGCTTTCCTGGCTGGCCCCGGCCCGCTGGGGATACGCCGCCGCGGCTGCCACAGTGGACCTGCGCGCGATAATGCTCAAGCCTGCGCCGGACGCACTCTGGGCGCATACCACCGGCACGTGGAGTTGGGCTATGGCCGTCCTGGCCGGCCAGACCGTACTGCTGTCCGCGGCGGTGCGGTGGGCGCTACGCCGCCACGAGCCCGTACTGGAAAGCCGGAGGAACCGCACGTGAGTCGCCGCAAAGATTCTGTCCCCGCCCTCGAAGCCGTGATGCGCGACGGCTGGAGCAGTGCATGCCGGCTGTACGAGCACCTGGCGCGGGGTGGCCAGTTGATCGCGCTGCCGCCCAGCGGACTACGGCTGAGCCAGAACGAAACGATCTTCGGCGACACGGTGCTGGGTTACGCACGCTTCTACGGCACCGCCATGCAGTATCGGGAGAGCAGCCACCTCTGGTTCGGCTCGACGAGTTTCGTGCTCGCCGGCATGGCCGGTGACGCCATCAGCAACGCCAGCGCCCGCAACCGCGCCCAGGCGATGGCGGCGGCACAGTGGCGGGACCAGGCGCAGGTGCGGATGATCCTCACCAACCAGCGGCTACTCGCGGACTACCAGGGCAACCTGCTGAGCTTCTGGCACAACGGCGTACTGGAACTCACCGCCGACCTGACCCAGTGGTCGTTCATCCTCCGCTACCAGGAGGGCAACCCGCTGATGCTGCATGGCCCGGCGGCGCCGTGGTACGCGGTCGCGGTCGCTTGGCTGATCTTCGGCCCGCAGGGCATGCACCTTCCGGCGCTCGCACCGATAAGCGCAGCCGTCGCGCAGCGTTCCCGCGCCATCACCGGCGAGGTCGTGCCCGACTAGGCTGGAGTATCAGACGGCAGTCGCCTGCAACTACGCACGGTTACGCCTTTCGGATCATCGGGCGACCAGGAGCAGCAGGCTGCGACCGCGCAGCAGATAGCCGGTGCCCTGATCGCCGATCAGCGTCTCCGACCCGGGTGCGGCGACCTGGTTGGCGCCCTCCGCCCAGGTGGCGGTGTCGGTGACCCGGTACCAGCGCTTCCCGGCTCCCGGGGACGGAAGGGTGAAGTTCACATCCCCGGACCAGCCGTTGTAGCCGACGTAGATCGCCGATGCCGGGTCGCCGAACTCGGTGCCGTCGATCCGCCAGCCGAGCGCGTGGTTTCCCGCGTCGCCCCAGTACGCACCGTCCGGGCTGATGCCTGCCGGCGTGAACCAGGCCAGCTGGGCAAGTCCGTTGCCGTTGGCGTCGGCGGCGGAGTAGAAGTTGGCCGGCCGTAGCGCCGGGTGCGCGTGGCGGAAGGCGGCCAGCCGCGAGGCGAAGGTCTGGAAGGTGGTCTGGTCGGTGGTCGGGCTCCAACCCAGCCAGTTCGCCGACGAGTCCAGGTTGTACGGGTTGTTGTTGCAGCGCAGCCCGCGCAGGGTTTCGTCGCCGCCGGTGATCATGGGGGTGCCGGCCGACAGCATCAGGAATGCGTGCCCGTTGCGGGCCGCCCGACGCTGGTCGGCGGCGACCCCGCCGTGGTCCCAGGAGATGTTGTCGTCGCTGCCGCCGTCCGACGGCCCGTACGGCCACGCCTGGTTGTTGTTCTTGCCGTTGCAGGCGTACAAGTCGGCCAGGGTGAACCCGTCGTGGGCGACCATGAAGTTCACCGAGTGCCAAGGCCGTCGCCCGTCGTCGCCGTACAGGTCGGAGGAGCCGGCGAACCGGTCGGCGAGTTGGCCCGGGGTGACCGCGTCCACGCCGAGCTTGTTCTGGTCGCGGCGTAGCGTGTCCCGGTACCGCCCGTTCCACTCCGCCCACCCGGTCGGGAAGTTACCCACCTGGTAGGTTCCGTTGCCGATCGCCCACGGCTCGGCGATCCAGTCGACGCCCGCGCCACCGCCGGCCGGTCGGGGCGGCATCTCCCGGGTGATTCGGTTGAGTGCGGTGTTCGGGTCGGTACGGCTGTACGAGAAGCAGCCGTGCTGGCAGGTGTTGCCGAGCACCGAGGCGAGGTCGTGCCGGAAGCCGTCGACCCCGAGGACGTCCTTCCAGTACGCCAGCGAGTCGACGATGAGATCCTGGGCGACGGGGTGGTAACTGTTGTAGTTTCCACCGACTCCGGTGTTGTCCCAGGAGGACTGCCGGTCGGCGGTGAGTGAGTAGTAGGTGGGATTGTCCAGCCCGCGCCAGGAGAAGACGTCGTAGACGGACGACCCGCCCGCGCTGTAGACCCCGTTCTCGCCGGTGTGGTTGTAGACCACGTCGACCAGCACCTTGATCCCGGCGTCGTGGAACGCCTTCACCATCTGCTGGAACTCCCGGGTCGGCCCGCCTGGCGAGCGGTCGTAGGCGTACCGGCGGTCCGGGGCGAAGTAGTTGAGGGTCATGTAGCCCCAGTAGTTGTCGCCTGTGGTGCCGGTCGGGTCGACGTCGTTCGTGTCGTTCTGGGTCTCCTGCAACGGCAGGAACTCCACCGCGGTCACCCCGAGCGAGGCGAGGTAGCCGGCCTTCAGCGCCGCGCCCCGGTAGGTGCCCCGGTAGGCGGCCGGCACCGACGGGTCGTTGCGGGTCAACCCGCGCAGGTGTACCTCATAGATGACGTCGTCCTTCAGCGCCCGGCCCGGCTTGTTGCCGAAAGCGGGCGTGGTCGTGGGCAGGACGACGCCCTTCGCCGCGTGCGGGCCGCTGTCGACAGCCCGGTACGTCGGGCCGGAGGCGTACACCGTCGAGGTGGTCATGCCGGGCCGGAGCGGGTCGTGACTGATCTCCCGGGCGTACGGGTCGAGCAGAAGCTTGTTGGGGTTGAACCGGTTACCGGCGGCGTCCACGTCGGCGATGAACCCGGCCGAGGAACCCTTCGTCCAGGCGGTGCTGTACGGCCAGTTCGGGCCCCAGGCGCGGTAGCCGTAGTAGACGGTGCCGCTGATGCCCGCGCTGCGCAGCGCGGCGACGTCGACGGTGACGGCGAACGTGCCGGCGGCATCCCTGGTGAGCAGGTAGCTGGCGTTCTCCTGGGTGCCGGTAGGTGCGGCGTAGAGATTGACCGTCATCCGGGTGGCGGCGGACGAGTGGACCCGGAACGTGATCCGCGACCCGGCGCTGTCGTACCGGGCGCCGAGGGTGCGAGTGTCGATGCCCGCGACGGCCGGTGCGGGCGCGGTGATCAGGGGCGCGGCGACGGCGGCCAGCGCGGCGCAGAGCAGGGCGGCGAGGGTGGCTCGGGCACGCGAGGCTTGCGGTACGGACATGGTCTTCTCCCGGACGGGACGCGGAACCGACGTGACGTGAGGGGACGGGTCGGACGATGCGAGGTGGGGCGATCCCGGCCGCTCTACCGGTATGACGTCCGGGGGTGTTGAAAGTTCTCTGCAAGATTGGCGAAAAGATAACAGTCGATTTCAAGGCCGTAAAGTGGTCGACGGCCGCCGATCGAACCCGGTCGGCTCGGGGGTGTCCAGGGCCAGCCCGGCGCCGCTCCTACGCTGTCGACTACCGTGCCGCCCTGCTGGCCGCGCACCTGGCCATCCCCCCGCCTTGGGTGGCCTGGAACGATCCACAACGCCTACGACGTGATCCACCGCGTCCCCATCTCTGCGGTCAGCTCGGCGCAGATCATGACCGCCGGTCCCGGTTCGCCGCGATGGTCGATCGCCCCGGTCGCACCTCACCGTCTGCAACGGGCGTGAAAGCGGTAGGCTGTCGAAGCGGGTATGTGACGGCCGATGACGCGCCCCGACCGCCCGCCTTCTTCCGGCTTGCAGCTGCCAGCGAATCCGTTGTGCGCTGCCCTGTGACACCTTGGAGTGCGTTTTGGCAGACATGACGCCGCCCGCCCTGAATCCCTTCGCTTCAGGGAGCGACCGGGACACCGACCGCGAGCACGGGCAGGCGGTAGACGTGAGCGCGGACGCGATGACCCGCATGCGCACCCCGTTCGTCTCCCGGGACACTGACCACAGCACCGCTGACGAGGCCGACCGACACTAGCTACAGGTGATCCGCGTCCCGTGACGCCTTGAGAGTCGCCAGATCGGTCACGGCAGAGCCGGCTCCGGTAGCCGCTGGCGGGTGAGCGCTCCCCGCTGCCGGACGCGTCGCAGTCCCACTGGCAGATCGTGCCCCTGTCAGTCCCGGTCGTCGGCGGCCGGCCTTAGCTGACCGTCAAGTAGCGGTCTACCTGGTGCGTCCGGAGGTTCGACTGTGCAGACTGAGGCGATGCCCGCCGCCGACTCGCCCGCCCGCCGCCGTCGTACCCAGACTCTCGTCGCGGTGGTCGCCGCGCTCGCCATGGCGGTCGCGCTCGGCGCCTGGGCGCTGCGGGACCGGGTCGCCGGCGAGGATGGCGCGCCGGAGCAGGGCGCCGTGACCGCCTTCGGTACCGCCCCGGCGGACGGCGCCCCCGTCTGCGCCGGTCGGGAGGTCCGGGCGCCCCGCGAGTTGCGGGGCATGTGGATCACGACGGTGAACAACATCGACTGGCCGAGCCGGCGGGGGTTGCCGGCGGAGTCGGCGCGGGCGGAGTTCCGGGGCTGGCTGGACCTGGCGGTGCGGCGCAACCACAACGCGGTCTTCGTGCACGTGCGGCCGAGCGGGGACGCGCTGTGGCCGTCGGCGTACGCGCCGTGGTCGGAGTGGCTGACCGGGCGACGCGACGGCCGCGACCCGGGCTGGGACCCGATGGAGTTCATGGTCGCCGAGGCGCACGCCCGCAACCTGGAGTTCCACGCCTGGTTCAACCCGTACCGGGGCGGGCAGCCGGCCACGGTGGGCGGGCCCGGCCCGAGGCTGGACCGGCTCGCGCCGACGCACCCGCTGCGACGGCACCGCGACTGGGTGGTGACCTATCCCAGCGCCGACCGGCCCGGCAGCCGCCTCTACTTCAACCCCGGCATCCCCGAGGCACGCAAGTTCGTCGAGGACGCGATGCTGGAGGCGGTGCAGCGCTACGACGTCGACGGGGTGCACTTCGACGACTTCTTCTATCCGTACCCCGAGGCCGGGCAGGACTTCCCGGACGACGCGACGTTCGCCCGGTACGGCCGGGGGTTCGCGGACAAGCATGCCTGGCGCCGGGACAACGTGAACACGCTGGTCCGCGAGATGAGCGAGCGGATCAAGGCGATCAAGCCGTGGGTGAAGTTCGGCATCAGCCCGTTCGGCATCTGGCGCAACAAGCGCACCGACCCGGCCGGCTCGGCGACGGCCGGGTTGCAGAGCTACGACGACATCTACGCCGACACCCGGCTCTGGGTGCGGGAGCAGTGGCTGGACTACGTCGTGCCGCAGCTCTACTGGCACATCGGGTTCGGCAGGGCCGACTACGCCAAGCTGCTGCCGTGGTGGGCGGCCACGGTGCGGGGCACCCGGGTGCAGCTCTACATCGGCCAGGCCGACTACCGGGTGGGCGAGCGCGGCGCCTGGCGCGACCCGGCCGAGCTGGACCGCCAGCTCGCCCTCAACCGCCGGTACGGCGTGAGCGGAAGCGTGCACTTCAGCGCCGCTCAGGTGCGCGCCGACAAGCTCGGGGCGGTCAGCCGGTACAGCGGCGCCCACTACGCCGGCCCGGCGCTGGTGCCCGCGATGGCGCAGCTGCCGGCGGCGCCGCCGACCGCCCCCACGGTCACCGACGCGCGGCGTGCGGACGCCGGCGGGGTGACGCTGGCCTGGCGCGGCGACGGCGCGACGAGTTTCGCCGTCTACCGCATGGACGGCGACGCGGCCCGGCTCGTCGGCACCGTCCGGGGTGCCGGCTGGGTCGACCACACCGCCCCCGCCGGCCGGCCGCTGTCCTACTGTGTGTCCGGCCTGGACCGCAGCGGCAACGAGGGCCCGATCAGCACGCCGATCTCCGTCGACGCGCGGTAGGCGATCCGGGGACCCACGGCCTTCGACGGTACGGACCCCGACGGTGGCCGGGCGGATCGTGGTGACCGGACGAGGTGTCCCTGGCGGACCTGGCACAGGGGCAGGGGCTCAGCCCGATCGCGGCGGCGTCCTGCTGATGGACACCGCTGGTCTCAGCGGGCGAGGTGGACACGCTCACCGGGTCGCAGGCGGCGGATGTCGGCGCCCAGGCGGTCGGCCTCGCTCCGCAGTACGCCGTCGAGCACCTGGAGGCCCCAGTCGTTGAGGAGGCCGTCGTGAATGGCGTAGGCGCGCCGGGGAGCCGTCCGGCGTAGGTGGTCGATCAGGTCCGGGACGGTCATCCACGGCGCCTGGCCGGGCACGAGCAGCGTGGGCACGTCCACGACGGTCAGCGCGTCGCCGGGGTGGAAGACCTCGTCGTCGATCAGGAAGCCGACGTTGTCCACGGGCGGGACGTCGGGGTGGCTGCGGTGGTGTTTCTCCCCGACCACCCGCACCCGGAAGCCCGCCACCTGCAGCACGTCGCCGTCGCGGACCACCCGGACCCGGTCGTCCAGATCCGTCAGGTGCCGGGCGACCCCCGGGCAGGTGTGGACGACCAGGGCGGGATCGGCCGCGGCGGCCGCGCGGAGCCGGTCGGGCTCGAAGTGGTCGAAGTGCTCGTGGGTGACGAGGACCGCTTCCACGTCGGCCAACGCCTCGCGCTCGGGGGTCAGCGCGCCGGGGTCGATGACGAGGGCTCGGCCTGCCTTCTCCAGCCGGACGCAGGCGTGGCCGTACTTGGTCAGCTCCATCGCTCCCTTGTAGCACCTCGCGCGCCGGGAGGGCTGCCCGTGGACCTGCCCTCGGCGTCCGGGTGCGCGGTGGACCGGGCACGGGGGCGACAGCGCGCGCGGGGCGCTCGCCCTCGTGCCGCCCCGGTCGCGAGGCGGACCGATCGCGCGGGTTACCCTGCGGCGGTGGTGGACGGTGCGGACGGGGAGCGGTTGGCGGCGTCGTTGGCCGACCGGCTCGACGCGCTCACCTTCACCGACCTGACCACGGACGAGGTCACCGCCCGGCTGATCGACGCGGTGGTCGCCTGGGCGGGGGAGCGGGGCTGGCGGGTCTACCGGCGGGCGTCCAGCGTGTTGCCGCTGCCGCCGCCGATGTCCGCACAGCAGTCGGTGCTCGACGTGGCCTGCGCCCGTCCGGACGGGCCGCCGGTCGTCGTCGAGGTCGATCACGGTACGCGCCGCCGCACCTGGGAGAAGCTGCTCGCCGAGGCCGACGCGGGGCGGATCCCGCTCTGGGTGCGCTGGGGTGCCGGCCGGTTCACCGCGCCGCCCCCGCCGATCCTGATGGTGACCTGCGAGGTGAGCAGGCGGCCGGACCCGACCGGCCAGGGCCGGGTGCACAGTCGTTCGCCGCGAGCCGACAGGCTGCCGCCGGCGCATTCGGCCGTGCGGGTCGCGACGGTGGACGCCGTCGAGTTGCCGCTGCCGCCGCCCGGGTCGCCCGACCCCGGGGCCTGAGCCGCACGGCAACGGCCGCCGTACGCATCGCGGGGATCGCCTCGGTGGGCAGGCGCACCCGACGGCCCCAGGTGGCGGTCGACGGCGCGACGCTCGACCGCGGTGTCACAGAGTGGCCGGACCGTGCCAGAATGCGATCGTGAACGAGACGCCGAACTTTCTTCGCCCGTTCGTGCTGACGCCGACCGCACGCCAGCCCGAGCGGGAGGCGAATCTCGACTGGTACGTGCCGGAGGACGGCGGTCCGCACCCCGCCGTGGTCCTCGTCCACGGGGGACCGCTACCGGCCGACGTGCACCCGGGTCCCCGCGACTGGCCGGTCTACCGCGGCTACGGCTGCCTCCTCGCCGACCTCGGTCTCCTGGCCGTCACCGTCGAGCACCGGATGCGCGTCGTCGTCGGTGCGCAGGGCCCCGTCACCGACTGCCCGACCGCCGCCCTCGACGTCGCCTCGGCCGTGGACCGGGTACGTGCCGACCCGCGCGTCGACGGCGGGCGGATCGCCCTCTGGTTCTTCTCCGGCGGGGGACTGCTGAGCACGGACTGGCTGCGGGACCGGCCCTCCTGGCTGCGGGCGGTGGCGCTGACGTATCCGCTCCTCGCGCCGATACCGGGTTGGGGCGTCGACCCGCGCTTCGAGGCGGGCGCGGCGATCGGCGAGCCGGGTGGCCCCGTACCGCCGCTGCTGCTCACCCGGGCCGGCCGGGAACGACAGGAGATTGCCGAGACGGTCGCGGTGTTCCTCGACGCGGCGACCGACGCCGGCGTACGGGTGGAGGTGATCGACGTACCGGACGGGCAGCACGGGTTCGACATGCTGGACCACACCGACGAGTCCCGGCGGGCGGTCGGGCGGGCGGCCGACTGGATCTCGCAGCGACTGGCCCGGTGACCGGCTCTCCTTCCCGCCCCGCACCGGCGACGCTCAGCGGTGCGACAGCCGGTCGATCTCCGCGAGCATCCGATCCACGTGCGGACGGGCCCGGGCCCTCAGTTCGTCGCTCCAGCGCTCGTCGGAGTACCGGCAGCTGAGGTACAGCGCCCTGGCATGCTCCAGCACCGGCCGGTGCTCCCTGGGTAGCCGGGCCAGAGCCCAGTCGGCGGCGGCGTCCTTCGACCGGATCTCGCCGGTGGCGAGCGTGCTCCAGATGCGCGCGAAGGTCAGCACGACGTTGCGGGTGTCGCCGTCCAGGTCGTCGAGCAGGCCCGGGATGCCCGTCACGCTCGCCCGGACCAGGTCCGCGCGCGGTACGCGGTCCAGGACCTGCGCCGGCGGCGGGCCGGTGAGCGGATGGTTTCCGGCCAGCACCATCGTGATCAGCAGGGCCAGGTCCGGCATCGGTTCCCGCCGTGGGACGCCACCGGCCTCGAACTCGTCGCGGAGCCACTCGCCGTACAGGAAATCACCGGTCGGCGGAAACCGCCACGGGCGGACCTCGGACTGGACGACCACGGTGAGTTCGACCGGGCGGGCCCCGGCGGGGGAGCCGGAGATCGTCAACAGCCCGTCGAGGAGTGCCCTTCGTTCCTCATCGTCCATCCGCCGTCGCGCGTGCGCGCCGGGCGGTCTGCCGCCGTCGCCGCGCAAGCGGGATCGCGGTCTGCCGGACAGGTGCTCCACCGTGCGAATGCGACAGTTTGCGGTGGAGCCTTTGCGATCATGGGTGTGGTCAGTCCGCGCCCGAGAGGAAGTGCTCCGTGATGGTAGACGTCGCGCCCGATCCGAGCGTCGTGCATCCGATGCCGGAGCAGCCGCGGGTGGTGTTGTTGAAGCCGCTGGTCACCTCCCCGCTCATCGAGGTCGGCGAGTTCTCCTACTACGACGACCCGGATGATCCGACCGCCTTCGAGACTCGCAACGTGCTGTACCACTACGGGCCGGAGAAGCTGGTCATCGGGAAGTTCTGCGCACTGGGCGAGGGCGTGCGGTTCATCATGAACGGCGCCAACCACCGTCTGGACGGCCCTTCGACGTTTCCCTTTCCGATCATGGGCGGGTCCTGGGCCGGGCATTTCGACCTCATCACCGGCCTGCCCGGACGGGGTGACACCGTGATGGGCAACGACGTCTGGCTCGGATACCGCGCCATGGTGATGCCCGGCGTCCGCATCGGCAACGGGGCGATCATCGCTTCCGGTTCCGTCGTCGTCGACGACGTCCCCGACTACGGCGTCGTCGGTGGCAACCCGGCCAGGTTCATCCGCCGTCGCTACAGCGAGGAGGACATCATTCGTCTGCTGGCGCTGGCCTGGTGGGACTGGCCGCTCCCGCACATCACCGAGCACCTCCGCACGATCATGTCCGGCAGCGTCGACGCCCTCGAGGCTGCGGCACCCGGGCACCGGTAGCGGAAGATCGAGGCCCGCCACCCGGAAGACGGCGGGCCGGCTGGTGCCGTGACCATAAACGTTGCCAGTGTCGCGGCGAGGCCAGGCTGCGGCCATCCCGGGTATGGCTGAATGCCGTTGGTCGTCGCCTGGAGCCGGGTAGGCGACGTTCTTGGGGCGTCGCGTTAGCATCGATGGGTCGGCCATTGCCCGACCGAGGGGGGTCATTTGGCGGCGACACGGACATCGCTGCGGCGGTGGGCAGGTGTGCCCAGGTGGGTTCGTGTTGTGGTGATCGCCGCTGTTTGTGTCTTCGCGTACGGCGGGATCGTTCACTTGGGCGATGTGCTCGGTGTCCGGCCGGGTGGTCCAAGTCCGTCCACGCCGGTGTGGCTGATGTGGTACTTCACCTCGCTGACCGTGTTCGACCCGCTTGCGGCGCTGTTGCTGGCGCTGCGCCGGCTTGAAGGGCTGTTGCTCGGCTGCGTCGTGCTCGCCAGCGACGCGGTGGCGAACGGGTATGCCAACTACGTGCTGGACACCGCTCCTGGAATTACGCTCGGACGGATCGGGCAAGCGTTCGTCACGGTGCTCGCGGTCGCCCTTGTCGCCGCAGCGCCCAGGGTTGCACCCTGGCTGCATCGGCCGGGATGTGATGCGCCCGCCCCGGGCAGTCGGTGAACCTTCCGCATCGTCAGGCGACGCCGCGTCCACGCACCAGCAGTGCTGTGCAGGGGCGACTCACTCGTCTCCGCATCGGATGTCGGCGGCCTCGCCAGCGTTGTCGTAGACGATGTCGCACGTCAGGTGCGGGACGTACTTGGCCTTGTAGCTGATCTCCGAGCGTTCCCAGGCGTCCCACAGATCCCGGTCGTAGATACCCCGCCGGATGTCCCGCTGCCTGGCCCTCTCCCGAGCGATCTCCATCGGCGCATCGACCCAGATCCGGTGGTGGTAGTACTGCCGCAGCTCGGGGTGGTAGGCGGACACTCCCTCCACGATGAGATACCGGACCGCCGGCACCCTCACCCACCTACCCGGCCCACCGTCGCTGTCGGTCAGAGTCTGGTACTCCGTGAGCTCACCACGCCGGGCCGGCTCAAGCACCCGACGCGTGAGTTCCCCGCGGTCGAAGTCAGTCTTGTCCTCGTTGCTGACCACGCCGTGGATCAGGAAGTCGTCCAGGTGCACCAGATGGAAACTGCCCAGCAACTGACCAAGCCGCCGAGCGAAGACGGTCTTGCCGGCACCGCCGAACCCTTCCACGCCGACCAGTGTCGGCCGCTCTGACCGCCCGCCCTGGCCGATCAGGGCCGCGATCTGCGCCATCTCCAGCCCCAACACGGGACCCACAAGTTGCCGCTCATGATTCCCCGCCGTCACCTCAGCCGCCACCGCCCCTTCCACCAGGTACGGCACGTTGGCCGCAGGCTTCCAGGGCCAGTATCGACCCCGAAACCCCTCGACTGGCCACCCGCCATTCCCGACGAACAGGATCAGCGAGAGGAAAGCTGGACGGTGCCAGCCATGGCCGCGCCGCCGAAGATGTAGAGGTCCGCGGCGCCACGCCGCCGGAGCATGCACCACGGCGTCTACCCGAGCAGCACGGTGGTGAAGGGGAACCAGTCCAGACCTGCTCCCAGAGCCGGAACTCGGCCTCCGGCCGGGGCAGTTCCGGCCGTACTCGTCGCCCGAGTATCGGGCTCACGACCCAGCCGAGCAGCCCGGTCACTTTTGAAACAGGCCTAGGTGCGGATACTCAGCGGCGGATCGGTGCGCCAGCTCAGGCATCCTCGGCCAGACCCGCCGAGGATTCTGACATGACCGAGACGCTGCACCGACGTGCCGACCCGTTCCCCCTCGCGTCACCACGGCTGACGGCCGGCGAACGCTGGCGCCGGGCACGTCTGACGTTCTTCGGCCGGGCACTCGGGGCGGCGGTGCGGCTCGCCGGTCGCCATCCCGCGTGGTGGCGGTGGTCGGCCAGGCGGCATCACCCGACACTGGACCTCCTCGCGGCGGCGAACGCGCGGGCGGGCTGCGCGCTCGCCGCGCTGGACGTCCCGGCGTACCGTGCCTACCTGCGCGCCCGGCCGGCCGGGGTCCGTCGTCGGCTGCGGGACTTCCCGGAGACCGACAAGGTGAGCTACGTCGTCCCCTTCGACGCCGCCAAGCGCTGCCGGGGCGGACGGCTGCCGGCCCGGGGCGTGGTGGTCGACGAGTCGGCCGGCTCGTCGGGCCGGCCCTTCAACTGGCCCCGCGGGGAGCGGGAACTGCGCGCGGTGCACCGCGACATCGTCGGCTACACCAGCCTGGTCTTCCCGATGCGTCGCCCGTTCGTCATCAACGCCTACTCGATGGGCGCCTGGGCGACCGGGACGACGACCGGCGCCGCGATGGCCCGGATCGCGGTGGTCAAGAACACCGGCCCGGACCTCGGCAAGATCGTCGACACGATTCGCGAGTTCGGCCCGGACTTCGACTACCTGGTGACCGCGTACCCGCCGTTCCTGAAGCACCTGCGCGACCGGCTCGACGCCGACGGCTTCGACTGGGCGCGCCACCGCATCTTCGCCAGCTGTGGGGGAGAGGGGATGACCGAGGCGTTGCGCAGCTACCTGGAGGAGCGGTTCCTGAAGGTCCGGTCGGCGTACGGCGCCTCGGACCTGACCATCGGGATCGGCGCGGAGACCCGGTTCACCGTGTGGCTGCGGCGACGCCTGCGCAGTGATCCCGAGCTGCGGGCGGCGCTGCTCGGCGGGGACGAGCAGCGGTTGCCGATGGTGTTCCAGTACAACCCGTTGGCCACCTACCTGGAGACCAACGAGCGCCGGGAACTGCTCTGCACGATCACCGGTCCCGACGTGCTCCAGCCGCGGCTGCGGTACAACGTCGGCGACGAGGCGCTGCTCGTCGGCTACCTGCGGATCCTCGACCTGGTCCGCAGCGACCCGCAGCGCTGGGCCGAGTGTCGCGCGGCGCTGGCCAGCGAGCGGATGACCCTGCCGGTGCTGCTGCTGTTCGGCCGGCGCGACTCGACGGTGTCGTACCTGGGCGCCAACCTCTACCCGCAGGACGTGGAGTACGGCCTCTACACCGGCAACCCGTACGCCGCCGAGATCAGCCGGTTCTGCCTGGCGCTGGCCGAGGACGCCACGCTGGAGACCCGGCCGGTGGTCCACCTCGAACTGCGCCGCCCGCTGTCCGGGGCGCAGCGTGAGGCTCTCGCCGTCGCCTGCCGCAGCGGGGTGCGTCGGCACCTGGCGGCGGTCTCCCGCGACTTCGCGCAGTCGCTGACCGAGGACCCGGCCGCCGGCGATCTCCGCATCGAGCTGCACGAACCGGGCGCCGGCCCGTTCGCCGGACAACAGAAGATCAAGAACATCTACCTGGTGGGCTGAGTGATGCGTACCCGTGACTTCTCCAAGGCCCCGGCGCGGGCCCAGGCCGGCGCCATGTTCTTCGGCGCCACCCGCTACAGCGGGCCGCTGGCGATCCTGCGGCTCCTCCCGGCCTGGCTGCGGATGGTCCGCGACATGCGCCGCATGTCCGGATACCGCTGGCACCGGGTGTACTGGGAGTTCCCGTTCACCCTCGGCACCGTCGCGTTCTTCGCCGACCGCGAGGCCATGCTGCGCTTCGCCCGGTCCCGGCACCACCGCAAGCTGATGGTCTGGCTCACCGACGGCAACCGCAACGCGAGCGCGGGCTTCATCCGGCTCTTCACGGCCGAGCCCGACGGCTACTCCAACGGCCTGTGGCGGGCCGAGTCCCCCGAGATGGGGCACATCCCGACGTTCACGCCGCTGGGCTCGGAGACGGTGGGACCGGCGGTGCGGCGATGACCGCGCCGCGTGGCCTGGAGCGGGTCGTCGACCGGCGCGGCCTGCGCGAGTTCCTGGCGCTCACCGACCGGGTGTACGCCGGCGAGCCGCGCTTCGTGCCGCCGTCCCGCCAGCAGGTGCGGCGGTGGTGGCGCGACGGCGTGCCGATGTACGTGCTGCGCGACGCCGGCACCGGCGCCGTCGTGGGGCGCACCACCCTGCACACCGACGCCGCCCTCGACGCCAGGCTCGGCCGCCGGTGTCAGCTCTTCGGGCTCACCGAGTTCACCGACGCGGCGGCGCGACCGCTGTTCGAGGCGGTCACCGCCGCCGCCCACGCCGCCGGCGACCGCGACGCGCTCTTCGGGCCGGTCGCGTTGCTGCCCAACCAGGCGGGCGGGGTCATCACCTCCGGGTACGCCGACCGGGGCTTCATCGACAGCGCCTGGAACCCGCCCCGGTACGTGAGCGCGTACGAGTCGTACGGGTTCCGCCGGCGGTTCGAGTCGGACACCTGGATCTGCCCGGTCCCCGCCGGGGACGACGTGCCGCTCGGCGCCGACCCGGACGGCGCGGAGCTGAGGGTGCACCGGGGCGACGTCCGTCGGCTCGCCGACCAGCTCGAGCTGCTGCGCGAACTGCTCAACGCGTCCTTCGCCCAGCTCGGCTACTACACCGAGATCTCCGCCGCGCAGCTGCGCCGGCAGACCGACGGGCTCGCGTACCTGCTGGACGAGTCACTGCTGCTCTACCTGAGCAGGGCCGGGCGGCCGGTGGCGTTCGTGCTGTGCGTGCCGGACATCAGCGAGTTCGTGGTCCGGGTGCGCGGCAACCTCAACCTGGTCAACCAGCTCCGGCTGCTGGCGGTGCGGCGCCGCTACCGGCGGGAGGCGGTGTTGATCGTCAAGGGGGTGCTGCCCGAGCACCAGGGGCGCGGATACCAGCGGCTGCTCTCCGCCGCGCTGCGTCGCAACCTGCACGCCGGCGGGTACACGACGCTGCGCAGCACCTACGTCGGGCGGGACAATCCGGCCTCGGCCGCGCAGTACCGGGCGCTGGGCGGCCGGCCGCTGCACGGGTACACCTTCTACGAGAAGGCGCTGTAGATGGAGCTCGCGGCGTTCCGGGCGCTGGAGCCGCTCTGCTGGCGGTCGCCGAGCGCGCACAACACCCAACCGTGGCGGCTCGACCACCGGCCCGGGGCGATCCGGGTGGGCTGGGACCAGGCGTACACGCTGCCGGCGGCCGACCCCTCCGGGCGGGACCTGCGGCTCTCCCTGGGCGCCTTCGTCGAGACCTGCCTGGTCGTCGCGGCGGACGCCGGACTGGGGATGGAGTTCGTCGCCGACCACTGTGTCGCCGAGCGTCGGGTGGGCTGGCTGCGGGCGTCCCCGCACCGCTACGACACCCCGTTCAACGCGGCGCAGGTGCTCACCCGCCGCACCCACCGGGGCCGGTTCTCGGCCGGCCCGGACGCCGAGGTGGTGGCGGCCGCCGACGCCGTCGCGCGGGCGTCGGGCGGGACGGTCCGGGCCGTGCCGGACGCCGGGCTGCTGGCCCGCCTGCTGCGGGTCGCCGACCGGCAGACGTACGCGGATCCCGCGGTGGTCGGCGAGTTGCGGTCGTGGCTGCGGCTCACGCCGGCGCACCCGCACTACCACGCCGACGGGCTCACCGACCGGTGCCTGGGTCTGTCCGGGCGGGAGGCGACCGCGTTGCGGGTGGCGCTGGCGGCGTACCCGGCACTGCGCCGGCTGGGCCTGTCCCGGCTCCTCGCGGCGGCGTCCGGCAACCCGCTCGCCCTCGGTGGCGCCGCGCTCGTCCTCGTCGGACCGCCCGGGACGGACGACGCGACACAGGTGGAGTTCGGGCGGGTGCTCGCGCGCACCTGGCTGACCCTGCACGCGGCCGGGCTGGCGGCGCATCCGCTGAGCCAGCTCGTCGACGCGCCCGACACCCGCGAGACGCTGGGGGCGTTGCTGGGCGTGGCGCCGGAGCGCCTGCTGCATGTGGCGCGGGTCGGCCGGCCGGTGGGTCCGGCGGCACCCTCGGCGCGCCGGGTCGGTGGCGTCGGGCAGGGTCTCCGCTGATCCCCGTCGACGGTGGTGTTCCCCACGACGCTGGTGGCGCGGTCGCGTCGGCGAGTACCGCCCGCTCCTGACGCGCAGGGCCGGCGTCCGGTCAGGACGCCTGGCTGGTCGTGGCCCGCGGCGCCTCCGAGTGGCGGGCCACCGGCTCCGAGCCGGCCCGGCGGATCGGGGTGAACAGCCCGCCGACCGCGACCAGGAGACACCCCGCGCCCGCGACGAGGGCGACCGCCGGGACGCCGTACCGGCCCGCGGCCCAGGTCAGCACCGCGGCGCCGGCCGGCCCGAGCGAGTAGTGCGTGCTCCAGAACGCCGACGTGACCCGCCCGAGCAGGTGGTCGGGCGTGATCTCCTGGCGCAGCGACATCGAGCAGATCCCGCCCACGCTGACGCCGCACAGGTAGACCGCGGTCAGCACGGTGACGCCCCGCACGCTCCCGACGACGCCGATGCCCACGATGGCGAGACCACACATCGCGTGCGCGCCGATCCAGGTCATGCCGAAGCCGCGCCGGCGGCGCAGGGGCGCGACCAGCAGCGCTCCGACGATCGTGCCGAGCGCCGCCAACCCGAGCACCGTGCCGACGGTGCGGTCCGAGCCGCCGAGGTCGTGCTTGACGTGGTAGACGAGGACGTCGGTGAAGCCGTACGTCAGGAAGATGAAGACCGACAGCAGGATGGTCAGCGAGCGGAGCACGGGCTGACGCCAGAGGAACCGCGCGCCGGCGAGGAACTCGGCCAGCCGGCTCTCCCGCGTCACCGCGCCGTCGGCCCCGGCACTCTCGTCCGACTGCCGCAGCCGCACCAGCCAGAGGCCGGCGGCCGACAGGGCGAAACTGGCCGCGTTGACGGCGATGGCTGCCGTCGGGCCGAACCGGGCCGACACCACGCCGGCGAGCAGCGGCCCGACCACGGCAGCCGCCGCGTACGTCGCCTGGAGGCGCCCGTTGGCCTCGGTGATCCTGGGCCGGTCGACGAGGTTGCGCACCGCGGTCACCGCGGCGACCTGGAACACCATGCCGGCCGCTTCGCAGATCGGCAGCACGACGAAGAGCAGCCAGATCTGCGGACCACCGAGCCAGGCCAGCGGAATGAGGCCGTAGAGCACCAGCCGGGCCAGGTCGGCGGCGATCATCAGGGTCCGCCTGTCGTACCGGTCGACCAGGACGCCGCCGAAGATCCCCGCGCCGACGGACGCGGCGCCGGCCACGGCCGTGAGCAGGCCCATCTGGGCGACCGACCCGGTCGCGTGGAGCACGAGCAGCGGCACCGCGATGTAGGCGAACGAGTCACCGGCCGCGGAGAGCGACTGCGCAGCCCAGTAGGCGCCGAAGTTGCGGTCACGCCACAGGGGACGCCGGACCGGATCGGAGCGTCGGCTCATTCGGCGAGGGTAATCCGATCCCCCGTACGAGCGGTGTCCCTGGCGCGCCCGGCGACCGATGGCGAAACCAGGGTGTGCCGGTGGCGGGCGTCCTCGTATGATCTTCCCGCGGTGGGCGGCTCCCCGCGGTGCTTCCTTCTCACTTCTTCCGACGAAACTAGCGTCGCGACTCTCCGCCCACCGCTTCGCACGGGGAGGTCGCGGGCATGGATGCGCTGGCCGTGGTGCTGCTGCGACGCACCGGCCGGGTCGCGGTGGTGGGCACGGGCACCGTTCCCGCCGACGGCGCCGCCTGGGTGGCCGCGCTCGAGGCCGATCTGGCCGATCGTGGCTGGCTGCTCCGGGACGACCTGCGTACGGCGGCGGCCCGGCTGCCGGCGGCGGTGCGCGTCCGCTGGGCCGACTGGCTGCTGGCGACCGTCGACGAGATGGTCGGCGCGGACCGCCCGATGCTGCCGCTCTACCGCGCGTTCCCCGACACCCCGCGCGACATCGAAGCGGTCTACGTGCGGCGGCTGCTCACCCACCTGTTCGCCGTGCCCGGCGCGCCCTGCGTGCTGTGCGGCCGCGAGGACGGTGGCGCGCCGCTCGACCCGTGCGGTCATCCCGTCTGCCCGGCGTGTTTCCCGCCGGAGCAGGTCACCGCGTGCCCTGTCTGCGGCCGCCGGCTGGCGGCGGACAACACGTACCTGACCGTCGTCGCGCCCCCGTCGCCGCTACGCCGCCCGCCACGGCGGGCCGCCGCGCCGGTCGAGGACGCGGGCGAGCGCGCCGCCCCGGACGCGCCGCCGCTCCCGGTGCGGCTCGCCGGGCTCGAGACCGACCCGGTCGGCGCTGCGGTCCGGCTCCGGGACGAGCTCGTCGCCCGGCCTGCCGCGCTGAGCGAGGCCGACCGGGCCGACCTCGAGGTGTTGGTGAGATCCACCGCGCCGGGCCGCCTCGACTGGTTGCCCGAGGCGGTGCCCGCGCGGGAGACCCTCGCGCTGGTCATCGCCTGGGCGCTGCACGCCACGGCGGGCACCCCCGGCCAGCACGACCTGGTCGCCGCCGCCGGGCAGCGCTGGTCGACCGCGACGGACGTGGCGCGGACCCTGTGGGCGTACTCGGGTGGGGACCCGGGGCTGGTCCTGCCGCGGCGGGACGACGAGTCCGCGGCTCCGGGCGCGACCTGGCGTCCGGTCCACGAGCCTGCCGTCGTCGTGCCCGGGCCCCGGGTGCGGGCCCTGCCCCGGCCGCTGCGGCGCGCCGCTCTCGCGCGGCTCGACGCCTGTGGCGCCGCGGTCGCGGCGGAGGATCTGCGCCGGCACCCGGCCGTCTGGAAGCGCCTCGGCGAGCGGCTGCACCCGTACGAGAAGGTGGCCGCGCACCCGGCGGCGGCCGTCGCCTTCGCGGCGCTGCGCGGCACCCGCGCGACCCGCGCCAGTGCCCTCGGCGCTGCCATCGTGGCGGCCTGCGCCCGCGAGCCCCGGCACCTGCTGCTGACCGAGCATCCCGGCGACACGGTCACCGTCCGCCTACGGACCCACGCGTCCCTGGTGGAGGAGGCCCTGACCGGCGGCGACGTGGCAGGGGCCGCCCGCCTGCTCACCGAACGCCCGGGCGAGTTGTGGCGCCGGCTCGACCACCTGCTGCGGGTCGCCGGGGACGATCCGGCGGCATCCGCCGCGATCGGGACGGCCATGCACCGGACCGCGGCCCGGGTGGCACCCGGCGTGCTCGCCGCGGCCGCGGCCCAACTGGCCGGCCGGGACGAGACGGTACGGGCGACGGCCGCCGAGCTGGCGGCGACCGCGCGGGCCCGCGCCGCCGCCCGGGCC
>NZ_JBFABB010000056.1:0-46671 GCF_040640035.1 Micromonospora sp. NPDC023633
CCCGGGGCCGGGTGGATGTCGAGCGGCTGCGCGCGAGCTTGGCGGCGCTTCCGCTGCCTCGCGCGGCCGACGGTCGGCTGGTTCTGGCGGTAGACGTCACCTGTTGGCTGCGGCCGGACGCGCACACCTCCGCGGAGCGGATCCTGTGCCACACCTACGGCCGCGGCAAGGACCAGCACGTCAACCCCGATCGGTACGACTACCGGCGGGCCGCCTGGGATGCGGTCCACTTCCCCCGGCTGCTCGATCGGTTCTGGCAGAACCTTGGCGGTGTGAGGGCTGGAACGTTCAGTACGCGGGCTGCGTCGAGCCTCAGCGCCGTCTCGCTCCACACGCTCACTTCGCCATCCGGGGGACCATCCCCCAGGACATCCTGCGCACCGTTGCGGCGGCGACGTACCACCAGGTGTGGTGGCCCTCGGTCGATGACCAGCAGTACACCGCCGACCGGCTACCGGTATGGGACGAGGACGCCTCGGCGTGGGTCGACCCGGACACCCACCGGCCGTTGACCACCTGGGCCGAAGCGCTCGACGCAATCGACGAGGACCCGGAGGCGGAACCGGTGCACGTGGTCCGCTTTGGCGCCCAGGTCGACGCGCGCGGCGTCATGCCCGGCACCGAGGACGCGGAACGCACCATCCGGTACGTCACGAAGTACATTACCAAGCACACCGGCGACTGCCACAAGATCACGAGCGGCCGGCAGCGTGCTCACCTCGACCGGCTGTGGCAGGAACTGCGCATCACCCCGTGCACCGACCGATGCGCGAACTGGCTGCTCTACGGCGTCCAGCCGAAAAAGGCACACGCCAAGCTCAGGCCGGGCCGCTGCAAGGGCAAGGTGCACCAGCGGGACACCCTCGGCATCGGCGGACGGCGCATCCTCATCTCTCGCGACTGGTCGGGCAAGACGCTGACCGACCACAAGCACGACGTACGGGCCTGGGTGCGGGCGTTGCTCGGCGTGACCGTCGGCCTGGATGGCGTCGACGACCAGGGCGCCGCCGTCGAACCGGTCCGGCACGCCTGGGAACTCGCCCGGCCCGACGATCCCGACGTGCCTGCCATGGCGCACCGGCTCCTGCGATCGATCAGCGAACGCGCCCGGTGGCGCTCCGAACTGCTCGCCGCGAAGGACCGGGCCGCACAGCCGCCGCCGAACCCATCACCGGACGGACCGACGCACGACACGGGGGAGGGGCAGCAATGAAGACGGTCGACGAGCTGTGGACGATCCGGGAGGTGTCGGCGTACCTGCGGGTGCCCGCCGAGACGCTGTACCGCTGGCGCAAGGTCAAGTACGGTCCGCCGGCGGCCCGGGTCGGTCGGCACCTGCGGTACGAGCCGGACACGGTTCGGGCATGGGTACGCGAGCAGGCGGCGGCCTGATGGGGCACGTAGAGGACCGCTGGTACAAGGTGATCCGGCATCCTGGCGGCCGGAAGGAGCGGATCAAGTCGGATCTGTTCGGCAAGGGGATGCGCTACCGGGTTCGGTACATCGGCCCGGACGGCAGGGAACGCAGCCAGTCCTTCCCGGACCGGGCCAAGCGCGACGCTGACGCCTTCCTCGTCTCTACGGAGACGGACAAGCTCCGGGGCTCGTACGTCGACCGTCCGCCGGCCGGATCACCTTCGCCGAGTACGCCGAGAGCTGGTTGCGTACGCGCTCCTTCGACGAGTCGACTCGGGAGAGCACGGAGTTCCGGGTACGGAAGCACCTGCTGCCGTTCTTCGGCTCTCGGCAACTGGCGTCGATCAAGCCGGGGCACATCCGGGAGTGGGATGCCGGGATGGTTGGCAAGCTGGCCCCGGCGACACGGGCCGTCGTCTTCGCTCACCTGCGGACCATCCTCGGCGCGGCCGTCGACGACGAGCGCATCGCCAAGAACCCCTGCTCGGCCGCCTCGGTCAAGCCACCCCGGCCGGTACAACGTCGTGTCGTTCCGTGGCGGGCCGACGAAGTTTCGGCAATCCGCGGTGGCCTCGCTGAGCGGTACCGCCCGATGGTCGACCTAGGCGCCGGCTGCGGGATGCGACAGGGCGAGATCTTCGGGCTCGGCGTCGAGGACGTCGACTTCGTGTCGGGCTGGGTTCACGTCGTTCGGCAAGTCAAGGTGGTCCGCTCCCGGCTGGTCTTCGGCCTGCCCAAGAACGATCGGGACCGTCGAGTCCCGCTGCCGGACTCGGTGGCACAGTCGCTCAAAGAGCACGCCGACAAGTACTCTCCGCTGTCGATCACTCTGCCGTGGGAAGACCCGTTCAGCGACGAGCGGGTGACGGTGCCACTGATCTTCACCACCACCCGGCGGGGTGCGATCAAGCGGGCCACCTTCGACGGGAAGAGCTGGCGTCCTGCGGTCGAAGCTGCCGGCATCGTCCCGACCCGGGCGACCGGGATGCACGCGCTGCGCCACTTCTACGCCTCGGCGCTGCTCGACGCGGGGGAGAGCATCAAGGCCCTTGCTTCGTACCTCGGGCACTCCGACCCCGGCTTCACGCTGCGGGTCTACACCCACCTGATGCCGGCCAGCGAAGAACGCACCCGCAACGCGATCGACAATCTGTTCGGGCCCGCTGCTGGGGTTTTGGGATCGCGCCCGTGACACAGCCGTCCCCGTAAGGCCAAACTCATCCGTGGAGTTCGTGTCGTAGTTGCCCGGCCCGGTGTCGTTCTCGGGACGGGTGACCTTGCTTCGTTAGGGCGTCGAACGCTGATCGATCACCCGAAGGGAGAAAGTTCATGCCCAATCTGCCGGACGGGTGGGTGCAGGTGTGGTTTCCCATGCCGCCTGGCAGCAATGCGACGAGCGGGGGGATGGGGGCGGAACTAGTAGCACCGGATCGGGTGCGGCTGCCGTGGGCGCCGTGGGGTGCGTTCGACGCCGCGAAGCACGACATCCTTCGTGTTGAGCGTGACCGCGACGGCCAGTGGTGGGTCAAGGAGAAGGTCACGGCATCGGGCTACTGCGCGATTCGCATCTGGGCCCCTGATGACAACTTTCTCGAACACTTCGAGAAAGTTGTCCTGGCTGACTTCGCCCCACTGCAGGTGAGCGGGACGGGCATGTTCGGACTTGTCGTCCTCGATGTTCCACCGACAGCGGATCTGTCACGGGTGCGGTGGCTTCTACGCGACGGTGAACACGCTGGCCGCTGGACCGTCGACGAGCTGTGTGTCACCGCGGCGTGGCAGGCAGCCGCCCCATGATCACGTGTTCGTCTGGAATCGGCCGTACCGGTGATCACTGGGCCCGGTGTCGCCACTGGGGTGGTGCCTCGTCGGTCGACTGGGTCTACGACTCCCTGACGGCCTGGCGACGGCCTGCAGCGGTTGTCGCATGTTTCCTCCCCTGGTCACCGGGGGTGCGGTGATCCTAATCCGGCGTACAGGTCGACTCGTCCGTCGCCACCAGGTCGCAGCCTCGATCAAGGCTGCGACCTGGTTGTATGTCGGGCTGTCTATGGGCGTCGGCGGTCATCATTGGTTGGCGTTCGACGCCCTGAAAACGCCCTGACGCCCTGGGGACGCCCTGATCTTGAGTCTGAAGCGTCAGTTTGGAAGAGCGTGCTCACCCGGCCGTGATGCCCGAAACGCCTGCGGGCAGCGGCAGAGCCGGATGCCGCTCGTGCCTCCTCATGACCGCTGGGCACCACGGTTACTGGCCGGTGGATGGCCCGGCCGATCCGATCCCATGCACGGTAGCTTCGGCGACCCGAGCACGGGCCGGCCGGACAGCGGGGCCGTGCGCTCGGTCCTAGTGTCCGTGCATGACCCTGACGCAGTATTTCGTCGCCATGAGCATCGATGGGTACATCGCCGAACCCGCCGAACAGCTTGACTGGCTCTCCCAGTTCAGCAACCTGGAGGGCAAACGGCGGCGCTATGAGCGGTTCTTCGATCAGGTAGGTGCCATCGCGATGGGGGCGCGGTCGTACGAGTTCATCTATCGCCATAACGCTCCCTGGTTCTATGGCGATCGGCCTACCTGGGTCTTCACCCATCGCAAACTGCCGTACCACGACGGCGCTGACCTACGCTTCACCGACAGCGACGTAACCGAGGTACACCCGCAGCTGGTCGAGGCGGCCAGGGGAAAGAACGTCTGGATTCTCGGCGGTGCGGAGCTTGCGACCCAGTTCGTGCAGGCCGACCTCGTCGACGAGCTTCACATCGGCGTCGCACCAGTCCTGGTCGGCTCCGGCACCCGACTGCTGCACGCAGAGGCGTACACGCCGTGGGCCTTGGCAGAGATCAACCAGTACGGGTCATTCCTCGCGTTGCGCTACGTCGCGCCCGGCCGTGACTCCTGACCGCCCGGGTTCAGCCGCGTCGCGCAGTGGTAGGCCATCCGTCTCTCGGCGGAAGGTGCCGCCAGTCTCCCCCCCCCATCCCCCGGATAGGTGCCAAAGACTGCGGCGCCCGGTCGGGGTCAAGGGTGGCCGTAGGCCATCGGCGTGCCGACGCGCAGCGCCCTTGACGCCGGGCGGGTGGCGTAGAGGATCGGGCACCCGGGGGATGGGTCACGCCCTGGTCCTCGTCGTCATCGAACCGCGGGCGGTGCCCACGAGAGTCCAGGGGCAAGCAGCTCCGCTGCGCGACAGCCGATCGCCCCAACCTCGACGGGGAGCAACCCCGACGGCGATCGTCCCGCCTCAGGATCCCGTCCATAACGCCGTCCGGTTGCTCACGCGCGTTAATGTGTCCCGTGATCGTATGGCTCAACGGCACCCACGGTGCGGGCAAGACGACGACCAGCGTCCTCGTGCAGCAACTGATCCCGGGTTCACGGGTCTTCGACGCCGAGAAGGTCGGCGAGACACTCATGGACATCACGCCGGGGCTGCCTGAAACTGACAACTTCCAGCACTGGCCGCCGTGGCGGCAGCTCGTCGTCGAGACCGCTCGCCACGTGCTCGACTACACCGGCGGCACTCTGGTGATGCCCATGACTGTCCTAGTCGAGCAGTACTGGCGCGAAATCAGTACGGGCCTCGCCCAACATGACATCCCGGTAAGGCACTTCGTCCTCCACGCTGACGAAGACACCCTCCGCGGCCGTATCGAGGGGGAACACCCCGTTCCGTCTCCGTTCCGTCTCAAGTACCTCGAGCCCTACGCCGAGGCGGCCCGCACGTGGCTGCATGCCGAGGCCGAGGTCGTCGACACCACGCACCTCACTCCCGCCCAGGCCGCCCTGCAGATCGTCCTCCGAGCTACCGGGGGAAGCTCAGCCGACGCCGGTGAGCGTCACGACCGGCCCACCAGCGAGATGGTCGAGGAGAACCGGCGGCTGCGCAAGTAAGTCGCTGAGCTGCGGCGGGCGAACGAGATCCTGAAAGCGGCGAGCGCGTATTTCGCGGCGGAGCTCGACCCGACCCGGCGACGGTCATGACGTTCATTTATGAACACCGTGACCAGTTCGCGGTCGCGCTCCTGCTACGGTCCTGAACATCGGCGCCTCGACGTACTACGCGTGGGTCAAGCAGGTCGAACAGCCCTGCGACCGTGACGTGGTCGACCTGGGGTTGCTGTCCAACATTCACGAGATCTGGGAGGCGTCCGGGCATACCTACGGCGCGGACCGGGTGCATCGGCAGCTGTGCCGTGACGGCATTCGGGTGGGTCGCAAGCGGGTGGAACGGCTGATGGCGGCGCAGGGCTGGCAGGGTGCGTTCCTGCGCCGAGGCTGGCGGGGCGGGGCCGCGGTGACCACGGAGGACGGGCCTTTCATGTCTTCCGTGCTTCCGGTGGCCGGGTTCGCCATCATCGAAGCAGCGACGCTGGCCGAGGCCATCGACATCGTGTCGCGTACGCCTTGCGCCGTTGCGTATGGCGTGGTCGAGGTGTGGCCGCTTCAGGAGCCGCAGTAGGCGACGTTCGCCCGGCGTGCGAGTGCACCGCCGCCAGCGTTCCCCGGCGGCGTGGGGGATTCGACTTGTGGGGCGTGTCCTGGTTTCAGGTCTGTTCGGCGGGTCGTCGATGAGGATGGGCCTGGCGGAACCCGGGTCCTAGGATCGGGCCATGGGAAGGACCGACCGCGCCAGCCGGGTGATCGCGGCACCACCGGCGACCGTCTACGGTGCCCTGCTCGACCGGGAGTCGCTGGAGGCATGGCTGCCGCCGGACGGCATGCGCGGGCGGGTCGAGCGGTGGGATCCTCGGCCTGGTGGCGGGTTCCGGATGGTCCTCACCTACCTCGACTCCGCCGACAGTCCCGGCAAGACGTCAGCGGCGACCGATGTCGTCGACGTGGGGTTCGCCGCCCTGGTGCCACCGGAGCGCGTGGTGCAGCGGGCCGTGTTCGAGGCCGACGACCCGTCGTACGCGGGCACCATGACGATGACCTGGCACTTCGCCGCCACCGACGGGGGGACCGAGGTGACCGTCACCGCCACGGACGTGCCACCCGGCATCGACCAGGCGGTCCACGAGGCCGGGATCGCCTCCTCGCTGGCCAACCTGGCGTCGTACGTCGAAGCGGCTGACTGACCCCCGCCCGTGATCTCCGCTGTGGAATCATGGTCGGCATGTCGAGTACCCGAAAGGCCCATGCCGCGTAGACGGCCTGTGCAACTCCGTACCGGCCGGCTCCGGCACCGGCCGCTGAGCATGAAATCCCGGGGCCTCCCACAGGCGGCCCCGCGCATCCCCGGGCTGTCGACGCGGGGCATGCGAGCAATTGAGCAGCTCGAACGTGTCCGGCTGCGGGATCGGGCTGTGTCTGATGCGCTGCGGACCTGGTCCTGGTTCGTCCGCCATCCTGATCACCCGCAATGGGATCCGGCGATGCGCTGCGGGATCACGGAGTGCTGTCCGAGCCCCCAAGGGGCGCGCCGGGTGCTGGAACTGGCGGTCTCTGTCCTGCCAGCCGCGGACGCCCGAACGCTGCGAGGGCAGATCGCTGCCTTCGACAGGTTGACGTGAGGCGCTTGCCGACACCCCCTGGCGCGGTGCGGGCCCGCCCTGCCCGGCAGTTCTCGTGGCCCACCGCTCCTGCACCGAGGCAGCCGCCGCACCCGGCCGGCTGCCCCCGACAGGCACCACGCGGATGGCCGCCCCCCCCGTTACTGTCGCGGCATGGTGAATCCGACCCCGCTGGCGTCGGGCCGAGACGCTGACGTCTTCGTCGTCGACGATCGACGCGTCCTTCGCCGCTACCGCGCAGGTGGGGACGTGGCGGCCGAGGCCGCGATCATGGCGTACGTGGCGAGTCTGGGTTTCCCCGTGCCCCGGGTGCACCAGGCGCGGGGGGCCGACCTCGTGCTGGAGCGACTGGACGGGCCCACCATGCTGTCGGCATTCCTCGCCGGTGAGCTCGGTGCCGTGGAGGTGGCCGGCTGCCTGGCGGATCTGCACCGCCGACTCCACGCGTTGCCGCCCCGGCTCAGCGAGTGCGAGGACGACCGGATCCTGCACCTCGACCTGCACCCGGAGAACGTCATGCTGACCTCGCGCGGGCCGGTCGTCATCGACTGGCGCAACGCCACCGAGGGACCGGCGGACCTCGATGTCGCGTTCTCCGCGGTCATCCTCGCCCAGGTCGCCGTCGAGGAGGCGCATCCTCTGGCGTCGTCGGCCGCGACGCTGTTGGCTGCCTTCATCAATTGCGTCGGCGGCGATCCGCTTATCGCGCTGGACCAGGCCGTGGCGATCCGGCGCAACGATCCGGGGCTGACCGCCGGCGAGCGGGAGCGGCTCGGCGCCGCTGCCGCACTCATCACCGGTCACCGGTGAAGCCGCGAGACGAGAGGGGCCGTCGGGCCGGCGGCACTGGTCTCGCACCGTTCACCGAGGTCTCCTGGGCCCGAGTTGCGTGACGCTGTCTGTGCTGTCCGCGCGTAGGGTCGCCCGGTGACCGCGTACGAGATCGCCGCCGAACTGCCGTCCATCGACGTGCTGCGGGACCGCTGCAAGGCGCTCGCCGTGCTGGAGTGCGTCGTGGACGGTGGTGAGCCCTACTACGCCTACGACCGCGCCTGGGGTGCGGAACCCGCATTCGGCGACGGGGAGGGGCAGTTCGTCGCCACCGCCGTGCTGTGGCGGCTCACCGGTGACGACCGCTGGCACGCCGGCGAAGGCATCGCGTTCCCCGCGCCTCGCGGACCGTACGACGACACCGACCCCGACGGTTCTGGCCTGCTCGAGATACTGCTCGACGACATCGCCGAGCGGTACGTCGCGTTCGCCGAGGACTACTACGACGTCGAGCTGGATCCGACGGCGGTCGAGCGGATCGTCGCCCAACTTCCACTCACCGGCCCCGTCGTGCAGGCCCTCAATCCGGCCGTGACCGTCGCAGGGCTGCACGAGGCCGTGACCGCGATCGGATACCCGGTCGCAACGGCCTGACCGGACCCAATGGCCCGCCGCACCCGGCCGGTCGATCGCGCAGTCGTGGTGCCCGCACAACAGGCGTCACGGCTTCCTCACCCACCACACCTACGTGGTCGACGAGCCGGGGTGGGGCGATCCTTTCGGGCACGGCATGTCGGGTCGGGCACCCGCCCGCGCGCCTAGCGTTGCGGCACGGAACAGGGAAGGGGAACCGGGTGCTGGAGCGGCTCAACGAGGCCATGGAGCACATCGAGCGGCACCTCGATCAGCCGATCGAGGTGACCGAGCTGGCGCGGATCGCGGTGACGTCGGAGTACCACCTCCGCCGGCTCTTCTCCGCGCTGGCGGGCGTCGGGCTGTCCGAGTACATCCGCCGGCGGCGGCTCACCGTCGCGGGCGCGGAGGTGCTCGCGGGGAAGCGGACGCTGCTCGACGTCGCGGTCCGCTACGGCTACGGCTCCACCGAGGCGTTCGCCCGGGCGTTCCACGCCATGCACGGCGTGGGCCCCGGCGAGGCCCGGCGTACGGGGGCGACGTTGCGCTCCCAGCCCCGGATGTCCTTCCGACTCGTCGTCGAAGGGAGCAGCAGCATGCGATACCGGATCGTGCAGAAGGACGGGTTCCGGCTGGTGGGCCGCAAGGCCCGCGTACCGCTCGTGCACGAGGGGATGAACCCGGCGATCGTCGCCTTCGTCAAGGGCATCCCGCCGGAGACGGTACGCCGGATCGAGGCCCTGTCCGACCAGGAGCCGCAGGGCATCGTCAACGTCAGCGCCAACGTGGCGGACAGCCGCGCGGAGGGCACCGAGCTGGACTACTGGTACGGCGTGGTGACGGGCGCGGACGCGCCGGAGGACCTGGACGCGCTGGCCGTGCCGGCGGGCGCCTGGGCGGTCTTCGAGACCTCCGGGGCGTTCCCGCAGGCGGTGCAGTACCTGTGGCGGGACGTGTTCACCCAGTGGTTCCCGTCCAACCCGTACCGCAGCCGGCCGGGACCGGAGATCTCGCGTACCCGCCTGTCGGCGGACGGCACGGAGGCGGACGCCGAACTCTGGATCCCGGTGGAGCCCGTCACCGGCTGACACCGTGGGGGCTCGGCCGAGAACCGGCAGGGCCCCCACCCTATGTAGAGTTTCGATATAGTACCTGCCGTGCGCATCACCATTCCGGTCGCGCGGGTGCTCGCGGCGCTGCTGGCCGAACCCGACGTCGAGCGCTACGGGCTGGATCTGATCGCCATGACGGGCCTGCCCAGCGGCACCCTCTACCCGGTGCTGCACCGGCTCTGCTCGGCCGGGTGGCTCACCGCCGAGTGGGAGGCGGTCGACCCGTCCAGCGTGGGCCGGCCGGCGCGACGCTACTACCGGCTCACGGCGCAGGGTGTCTCCGCCGCCCGGCGCGCGCTCGCGGAGCTGCGGGCCCTGACCCCCGACGCCCGTCCGTCCGGGGGCGCCATCGAGCCCACCGGGGCGCCGGCATGGTGAGCCGTCGCGTGGCCGAGGTGCTGCTCGCGGTCGCGCGACGCCGCTGGCCGAGGGAGCTCCGCGCCGACCTGGGTCGGGAGTGGGCCGCCGAGCTGCAGGTCCTCGCCGAGCGGAGGCAGCGGGTGCGGATGCTGCGCTTCGCCGCCAGCCTGGCCGTCCGCCGCTCCGGCGTCGCCGCCGACCGCGCGCCGATCGCCCGCCGACTGCTCCGGACCGCCCTTCCGCTCCTGCTCGCCCCGTCGGTCTGCGTCGGGGTGGTGCTCGTCAGCCTGGTCACGATGAACGCCGTGGTCGAGTGGCTGAGCCGGCGGTTCGCGTGGGCGTTCGACCTGCAACTGCCGATCGCCACCGTCCTGACCCTCTGTGGAGCGGTGGGGCTGGCCGCGCTCGCGCAACGGCTGGCCCGGGGCGCGCCCGCCGGAGGGTGGCGCGTGCCCTTCGGCATCGTGGTCCCCGTCGCGCTGACCGTCGCGGCCGCCGGGTACGCCGTGCTCGACGGCGTCGACGCGCTGGCCCGCGTCGCGCCCGGGCTGACGCTCTGGCTCGCCGCCCTGGCACTGGTGCTGCGCGCGACGACGAGGCTGGCCGGGCGCGGCCGGGTCCGACTCGCGTGGTGCGTCGGCGTGCTCGGCGCGATCGTCGTCGCCGACCTGGCGACGATCGTCGCCGTGCTGAGCCAGGTTCCGGCGGGCACGGGGACCGTCCTCGACGGGGTGTCGGATGGCGTGGATCCCGCCTTCGCCCCGCTGTGGCTCCTCGCCTGCTACACCGACTCGGCGCTCGGGCTGCCCGGTCCGACCGAACAGGAGATCTTCCTGATCACCGACGCGGTCCTGCTGGAGCCGCTGCTCTACCTTGCCTGCGCCCCCTACGCGCTGGCCTGGGCGATTCGCGCCGCCCGGGGCCGGCCGGAGCCGGTCGCCGACCATGTCCTCCCCGAGCCGGTCATTCGCCCGTCCTGACCCGATCGCGGGCCGGGCGACCGGTCCGAACGGCCGGCACCGCCATGCTTCGCCCGGCCCGTCCGTCACACCGCCCCTGCGCAGATCTCGTCCAGCACGTCGCGTTGGAAGGCGCGGGCCTCGGGACCGCTCGGCGGCGGCCCGCCGGCCCGCGCCGCGATCGACCGTGCGATCAGGTCGGCGGCCCCGCCGTCGCCGGTCGGCCCGGCGGTCGCGTGGGGCGGCCGGCCGTCGGCGACCAGCCGGCGGCCGGCGTCGACCTTCGACAGCCAGACCCCGTGGCGGACCTTGACCAGCGACCGGCAGGCGCCGAGCACCGCGTCCTCGGCCCCCGGGGCGGGAGCGTCGCCGGGCGGGGTCGGCAGGGCCAGCCACCAGCGCAGCGCGTCGGTCAGCAGGCGGCGCAGGTCGGCGGGGGAGAGGTCGGCGAAGGCCTCGGCGGCCGGCGGCCCGAGCAGGGCGTGCCCGCACTGGTGCAGGATGCTGCGGTCCAGGCCGTACCAGAACAGGCCGTCCTCGGCGGGGCGCTCGGCGGCGGCCCAGGTCGCCCGGAACGGCATCCGCGCCCCCGTGTTCAGTTCGACCTCGAACCCGGGTTCCGGCGTGCCGGAGCGGGCGACCGCCCGGCGGTACACGACCAGCTCCAGCCCGCGCGCGGGGCAGGGCAGCGCCTCGTGCCGCAGCCGCGCCACCAGCTCCCGCCTCCGCCCGAGGTCGAGGGCGTCGGCACAGACCAGCGCGACGTCGACGTCGCTGCGCCCCGGCTGGTACGCGCCCAGCCCGACCGAGCCGGCCGCGTACGCGCCGTCGAGGTCGTCGCCGAGGACGTCGCGGGCGGCGGCGACCAGGTCGGCGAGGTAGCGGCGCAGGGGCGGGTCGAACTCGGTCATCGGATCCGTCCCGGCGGGGCGGGAGCCACGCGGTCGGATGTCGTCCTGAACGCCCATCCGGCGACCCTAACCCGCCCCCGACCGGCGGGGCGCCGCGCACCCCGGCAGCCCTGTTTTCCCAGTTCCAGCACCTGGCGGCGGGAGCACGTCTACTGTGGAGAACGTCGGCGACTTGTGGTGTTCCGGTGGCGGCCGGGTGGTTCCCGGTGCACAGTGATCCCATGAGCGACAGCGGAAGCGGTGGGCACTTCTACTGGTGCACCCGACACCACCGGGTCGAGACCGATGCCGACGTGTGCCCCGCCAGGCACGTTCTCGGGCCGTACGCCTCAGCCGCCGACGCGGAGAACGCCCTGCAGACCGTGCGGGAGCGCAACGACGCGTGGGAGGCCGAGGACGCCCGCTGGGCCGGGGAGGACAGATAGGCGGCGCGGGATGGCCCGCGCCGAGGTGATCGGTGCTCCGCGAGGGCGAGAGCACTCCCCAGGAAGGGAACCCAGATGGCCGAAGCACAGCAGGCCACCACCCGCCCGGCCGCCAGCCGCACCACGACCGCCCGGAAGACCGCCGCGGCGGAGCGGACCGCGGGTACGACGCGGACCGCGCGCCCGTCGACCGCGACCACGGCGGCGAAGAAGGCGCCGGCCAGGAAGGCGACCGGCGGTGCGGGCCGGGCTCCGGCGAAGAAGACCACCGCCGCGAAGGCCCCCGCGAAGAAGGCGGCGACCAGGACCGCCGCCGTGGCGAAGAAGACGACGGCCGCGGCGAAGAAGGCGACCGCCACCGCCGCGAAGAAGGCCCCCGCCGCGGCGAAGCGGACGACGGTGGCGGCCAAGAGCACGGCGGCGAAGAAGACGACCTCGGCGAAGACGCCCGCCCGGCAGGCGGCGACGAAGGCCGCCACCACGGCGAGGAAGACCACCGCGCCGGCGAAGAAGGCCCCCGCCAGGACCACCACCGCCGCCCGCCAGGCCACCTCGACGACGAAGAAGACCGTCACGGCGGCGAAGGCCCCGGCGAAGAAGACCACCACGGCGGCGAAGGCCCCCGCGAAGAAGGCCGCCACGACGGCGAAGGCCCCCGCGAAGAAGGCCGCCACGACGGCGAAGAAGGCCACCGCCAAGAAGACGACGCCGGCCAGGAAGACGGCCGCGACCCGGCCCACCGGCGGCGCCCGCAAGGCCGCCGCGACGAAGGCCCCCGCCAGGAAGGCCACCGCGACCTCCTCGGCCACCACCCGCAAGGCGGCGGCGAAGAAGGCCCCGGCGAAGAAGGCGACCGTCGTCAAGGCGCCGGCCAGGAAGGTCACCGCCCGCAAGGCGCCCGCCCCGACGGCCGCGGCCCGGGCCACCGCTCCCCGGGGCGTCCGGGCGAGCGCGCGCAGGGCGACCGGCTGACCGCGGCGCGGGCGGCTGGCGCTCGCCGGGAAGCGGATCATCCGCCACACTGTCAGGATTGACCCCGTGGTGATCCGACGCGTACTCGCACCCCGCATCGCCTTCGGCGCGCTGCGCCGCGAACTGGGCCTGCCCGAGGGGTTCCCGGCCGCGGCGCAGCGCGAGGCCGACGCCGCGGCGGCCACGCCGCCCCGGCCCGTCGCCGACCGCACCGACGTCCCGTTCGTCACCGTCGACCCCGCCGAGTCGCGCGACCTCGACCAGGCGATGCACCTCGCCCGCCGCCCCGGCGGCGGCTACCGGGTGTCGTACGCGATCGCCGACGTCGCCTCCCACGTGCGCCCCGGCGGCGCGCTGGAGGAGGAGACCTGGCGGCGCGGGCAGACCGTCTACCTGCCCGACGGCACCGTGCCGTTGCACCCCGCGACCCTCAGCGAGGGCGCGGCGAGCCTCCTGCCGGACGTCGACCGGGCCGCCGTGGTGTGGACCGTCGACCTGGACTCCGACGGCGGCACCGTCGGGGTCACGCTGGAACGCGCGCTGGTCCGCAGCCGGGCCAAGCTGGACTACGTCGGTGTCCAGGCGTCCGCCGACGCCGGCCGGCTGCCCGACCCGATCGCCCTGCTGCCCGAGATCGGGGCGCTGCTCACCACCCGCGGCCTGCGCCGGGGAGCGATCAACCTGCCGCTGCCCGAGCAGGACGTCGAGGCCGACGGCGACGGCTGGCGGCTGGTGCTGCGCGGGCCGGTGCCGATGGAGGAGCACAACGCCCAGATCTCGCTGCTGACCGGGATGGCCGCCGCCGACATCATGCTGGCCGGGGGGATCGGTCTGCTGCGTACGATGCCGGCGCCGAAGCCCGAGGCGGTGGCGCGGCTGCGGGCCGCCGCCGCCCCGCTGGGCGTGCACTGGCCGGACGGGGCCGGCCCCGGCGAGGTGATCGCCGGCCTGGACCCCTCGCAGCCCCGGGCCGCCGCCTTCGTCGACCAGGCCGCCGAGTTGATGCGCGGCGCCACGTACACGGCCTTCGACGGCGCGCCGCCCGAGCAGCGGGAGCACGGCGGGGTCGCGGCCGCGTACGCCCATGTCACCGCGCCGCTGCGACGACTGGCCGACCGCTACGCCACGGAGGTCTGCCTGGCCCTGCACGAGGGCCGGACGGTGCCCGACTGGGCCCGCGCGGCGCTGCCCCGGCTGCCGGAGGTGATGGCCACGACCGACCGGACGGCCTCGGCGGCCACCCGGGGCGCGATCGAGCTGGCCGAGGCGGTGCTGCTCCAGCACCGGGTGGGGGAGACCTTCGACGCGGCGGTGCTGGACGTCGACGCGCCCGCGGACGGCAAGGCCCGACCGGGCCGGCGACCCGGCGGCACGGTGGCGTTGGACGACCCGCCGGTGCGCGCCCGCTGCCTCGGCGAACTGCCGCTCGGCGAGCGGGTCCGGGTCCGGCTGGTCACCGCCGACCCGGTCGCCCGCGCGGTGGCCTTCGAGCGGGCCTGACGCCGCCGGGGCCCGCGCGTCGAGCGGGCCTGACGCCGCCGGCGCCCGCGCGGCCCGGTCCGCTGGCAGCGGGGATTGTCACAGCGCCCGCCGCTGCTGCCGGTGCCGCCGGTTTGCGAGGATGGCCGCATGGCTTACGACGCGAGCACGCTGCCCGACGTGTCCGGGCTGACCGTCGGCATCATCGGCGGCACCGGCGACCAGGGGCGGGGCCTCGCCTACCGGTTCGCCCGGGCCGGCCAGTCCGTGCTGATCGGGTCCCGCTCCGCCGAGCGGGCCGCGCAGTCCGCCGAGGAGATCGCGGCCCTGCCCGGCGTACCCGCCGGGGCCCGGGTGGCCGGCGCCGGCAACGAGGAGGTGGCCCGGCGCAGCGACGTGGTCGTCATCGCGGTGCCGTGGGACGGGCACGCCGCCACCGTCGCCGCGCTCGCCGAGCCGCTCGCCGGCAAGATCGTCGTCGACTGCGTCAACCCACTGGGCTTCGACAAGCAGGGCCCCTACGCGCTCACGGTCGCCGAGGGCAGCGCCGTGCAGCAGGCCGCCGCGCTGCTGCCCGACTCCCGGGTCTGCGCCGCGTTCAACCACGTCAGCGCGCCGCTGCTGGCCGACCCGGAGGTCGACCGGATCGACCTCGACGTGCTGATCTGCACCGAGGACCGGGAGCTGGTCGGCGTGGTCGCCGCGCTCGCCGCGCGGATCCCCGGCATGCGCGGCATCTACGCCGGGCGGCTGCGCAACGCCCACCAGATCGAGGCGTTCACCGCCAACCTGATCGCCATCAACAAGCGCTACAAGGCGCACGCCGGCATCCGCGTCACCGACCTCTGACGGCGGGCCGCGTCCGCCGCTTCAGATCTTGGTAGGAACAGGCCCCTGGAGGGACCGTTTCCTACCAAGATCTGTTCGCGGGTCCGAGCGGGAGGCGGCCCACCGGCGTCAGAAGGTGTGCTCCGCGGCGGGGAAGTCGCCGCCCCGGACCTCGTCGGCGAACCGTCGGGTCGCGTCGGTCAGGGCACCCGCCAGGTCGGCGTAGCGCTTCACGAAGCGCGGCGCCTTGCCGGTACGCAGGCCGGCCATGTCCTGCCAGACCAGCACCTGGGCGTCGGTGTCCGCGCCGGCGCCGATGCCCACGGTCGGGATCGGCAGCTCCGCCGTGATCCGCTTGGCCACCTGCCCCGGCACCATCTCCAGCACCACGGCGAACGCGCCCGCCTCGGCCACGGCCCGCGCGTCGGCGATCACGTCGTCGGCCGTGTCGCCGCGCCCCTGCACCCGGTAGCCGCCGATGGCGTGCTCGCTCTGCGGGGTGAAGCCGATGTGCGCCATCACCGGGATGCCCGCGCCGGTGATCGCGGCGATCTGCGCCGCGCAGCGCCGGCCGCCCTCCAGCTTCACCGCGTGGCAGCCGCCCTCCTTCATGAACCGCACGGCCGTGCGCAGCGCCTGCGTCGGGCCCTCCTCGTAGGAGCCGAACGGCAGGTCGCCGACGACCAGCGCGTGCCGGGTCGCCCGGACCACCGCGCGGACCAGCGGGAGCAGCTCCTCGGCGGTCACCGGCACCGTCGTCTCGTAGCCGAAGACGTTGTTCGCCGCCGAGTCGCCGACCAGCAGCACCGGGATCCCGGCCTGGTCGAAGATCGAGGCCGTGTACTGGTCGTACGAGGTGAGCATCGGCCACCGCTCGCCGCGCTCCTTGGCGGCGACCAGGTCGCGGGTGCGGACCCGCCGGGTGGCCGGGCCGCCGTAGAGGGCGGTCACCTCGGACGGGGTGGACTCCACCATGACTCTCTCCTTCCTCGAGGCCGCGTGCGCGGTCCCCGGGTTCCGCCGCGATCGTCGCACCCGACGACCGGCCCGCGGCAGAGCGCAGTGGAGGATGTCACTCCCGGGCCGCCACCGGCCCGGGAGCGACCCGGTTCAGCCGTCCTCGCGCCACCGGTTCGTGATCGGCAGCCGCCGGTCCCGCCCGAAGGCCTTCATCGAGATCTTCGTGCCCGGCGCGGACTGGCGACGCTTGTACTCGGCGGTATCCACCATCCGCAGCACCCGGTCGACGACGGCCGGGTCGTGGCCGGACGCCACCAGCCCGTCCCGGCCCAGGTCACCGTCGACGTAGCCGATCAGGATCGGGTCCAGCACGTCGTAGTCGGGCAGCGTGTCGCTGTCCAGCTGGCCCGGGCTCAGCTCGGCGCTCGGCGGCTTGCCGATCGAGTTCTCCGGGATGGGCGGGGTCTCGCCCCGGCGGGCGGCGTCGGCGTTGCGCCACTTCGCCAGCCGCCAGACCAGCGTCTTCCAGACGTCCTTGACCGGGTTGAAGCCGCCGACCGAGTCGCCGTAGAGGGTGGAGTAGCCGACCGCCAGCTCGCTCTTGTTGCCGGTGGTCAGCACCAGGTGCCCCTCCTGGTTCGACAGCGCCATCAGGATCACCCCGCGTACCCGCGCCTGGAGGTTCTCCACGGAGACCCCGGAGAGCGACATGTTCGCCAGAAAGGTGTCCACCATCGGCTGGATCGGCTCGACCCGGTAGTCCAGCCCGGTCCGCTTCGCCAGGTCGGCCGCGTCCTCCCGGCTGTGCTCGGAGGAGTGCTGGCTGGGCAGGGACACGCCGACCACCCGGTCCGGCCCGAGCGCGTCGACGGCCAGCGCGGCCACCACCGCCGAGTCGATGCCGCCGGAGAGGCCCAGCACCACCGAGGGGAACCGGTTCTTGTTGACGTAGTCGCGCAGGCCGAGCACGAGCGCCTGCCACACCTCGGCCTCGTCGGCGACCGGGGCGATCGTCCCGCCGGTGGCGGCGGGCCCGGCGGGCGCCGGCGGCAGGTCCCCGGCCTCGGCGCGGACCACCCGCATCCCGTCCGCCAGCACCTGCTCCGGGCCGGCCGCCTCGCCGGCCGGGGGCAGCTCCACGTCGTGCACCAGCAGGTGCTCGACGAACTGCGGGGCCCGGGCGAGCAGCGCGCCGTCGGCGCTCACGATCATCGAGTCGCCCTCGAAGACCAGCTCGTCCTGCCCGCCCACCATGTTGACGTACGCGATGGTCGCCCCGGCCTCGGCGGCCCGGCGGCGGACCAGCGGCAGCCGGACGTCGTCCTTGTTCAGCTCGTACGGCGAGCCGTTGATGTTCAGGACCAGACCGACCCCGGCCTGGCGGGCGGCGGCGAACGGGCCGCCGGCCTGCCAGAGGTCCTCGCAGATGGTCAGCGCCACGTCCACCCCGCCGACGCGGACGACAGTCAGCGCGTCGCCGGGGAGAAAGTAGCGGTCCTCGTCGAAGACGCCGTAGTTGGGCAGGTGGTGCTTGAAGTAGGTGGCGACGATCCCGCCGTGGTGCAGCAGGGCCGCCGCGTTGCGGGCCCCGCGCCCGGGCTCGGCGTCGCCGCTGACCTGCGGGGGGCCGTCGGCGTCCAGGTAGCCGACCAGCACCGCCACCGAGCCCAGCCCGTCGGCGTCGAGGTCGGCGGCGAGACGTTCCAGCGCGGCCTTCGACGCGGCGACGAAGGACCGGCGGAAGACCAGGTCCTCGACCGGATAGCCGGTCAGCATCATCTCCGGGAACGCGACGATCTGGGCGCCGCTGTCGGCGGCGCGGCGGGTCCAGTCACGGACCAGGCCGGAGTTGCCGGCGAGGTCGCCGACGGTCGGGTTGACCTGGCACAGGGCGAGACGCAGGGTGGGCATGTGCTCATCTTGCCCCAGCCGTGCGGGCCCGACACGGCGGGCGGGGCGAGATGCGGGAGCCGCGGGACAGGGCGGGACGCCCGCCGGCCGGTCGCGTAACGTCGGCGTAACGAGGCCGGTGGAGACTGGTCGGTCAGGCCGGGTGAACCCGGTCGCAGGTGCGCAACGGTGTCGCGAGGGGTGGAAGTGGACCGTCAGCAGGAGTTCGTCCTCCGTACGCTGGAAGAGCGGGACATCCGGTTCGTCCGGCTGTGGTTCACCGACGTGCTGGGCACGCTCAAGAGCGTGTCGGTGGCCCCCGCCGAGCTGGAGGCGGCCTTCGAGGAGGGCATCGGGTTCGACGGCTCGGCGATCGAGGGCTTCGCCCGGGTCTTCGAGTCCGACATGGTGGCCATGCCCGACCCGACCACCTTCCAGGTCTTCCCGTTCGAGGGCGGGGTCAGCGGCGAGAGCGCCCGGATGTTCTGCGACATCCTGCTCCCCGACGGCGGTCCGTCCTGGGCCGACCCGCGGCACGTGCTGCGCCGGGCGCTGTCCAAGGCCGCCGAGAAGGGCTTCACCTTCTACACCCACCCCGAGATCGAGTTCTTCCTGCTGGAGAACGGCCCGCTGGACGGCTCGGTGCCGATCCCGGTCGACACCGGCGGCTACTTCGAACACACCACCCACGCCGTGGCGCGCGACTTCCGCCGGCAGGCCGTGCTGGCGCTGGAGCGGATCGGCATCTCGGTGGAGTTCAGCCACCACGAGGTGGCCCCCGGCCAGCAGGAGATCGACCTGCGCTACGCCGACGCGCTCACCACGGCCGACAACATCATGACCTTCCGGCACGTGGTCAAGGAGGTGGCGCTCTCCACCGGCGTGCAGGCCACCTTCATGCCGAAGCCGTTCACCGACCAGCCGGGCAGCGGCATGCACACCCACCTGTCGCTGTTCGAGGGGGAGCGCAACGCGTTCCACGACGCCGGCGACCCGATGAAGCTGTCCAAGGTGGCCCGGGCGTTCATCGCCGGGCTGCTGGTGCACGCCCGGGAGTACACGGCCGTCACCAACCAGTGGGTCAACTCCTACAAGCGGCTGTTCCCGCAGGCGCTGCCCGACCGGGTCACCGAGAGCCCCGCGTACGTCTGCTGGGGTCACCTCAACCGGTCCGCGCTGGTCCGGGTCCCCGCCTACGGCAAGCCGAACTCGGCCCGGGTGGAGGTCCGCTCGCCGGACTCAGCGGCCAATCCCTACCTGGCCTTCGCGGTGCTGCTCGGCGCCGGAATGAAGGGCATCGAGGAGGGCTACGAGCTGCCGCCGGGCGCCGAGGACGACGTGTGGTCGCTGACCAGCGCCGAGCGGCGGGCGATGGGCTACGAGCCGCTGCCGGAGAACCTGTCCGAGGCGATCGACGTGATGGCCGGCTCCGAGCTGGTCGCCGAGGTGCTCGGCGAGCACGTCTTCGACTTCTTCCTGCGCAACAAGCGGGCCGAGTGGGAGCAGTACCGTCGCGAGGTCACCCCCTACGAGCGGCAGCGCTACCTGTCGCTGTAGGGCGAGGGCTGCCGTGCTGGCGCCGTGCCGCTATCGTCTCGGTCACCGCGCCGGCATTCCCGCCGGGCGCAGAGTTCGGGAGGCAGTCGGTGCTGGAAGACCTGCTCAGCGGAGCCTGGCAGAGCGTGGTGTTCGGGGTCGTCGGGGTGGGCCTGATGGCGGCCGGGTTCGGGCTGGTCGACCTGCTCACCCCGGGCAAGCTGCGGGAGCTGATCTGGGTGCGGCGCAACGGCAACGCCGCGCTGCTGCTCGCCGCCAACCAGATCGGCATCGCCGGGATCGTGTTCACCGCGATCCTGACCAGCTACAGCGACTTCGCCAAGGGGCTCGCCTCGACTCTCGTCTTCGGCCTGGTCGGGCTGGCCATCATGGCGCTGGCGTTCCTCGTGCTGGACCTGCTCACCCCGGGCAAGCTCGGCGAGATCATCTGCTCGGACGAGCCGCACCCGGCGGCGCGGGTCAGCGCCGCCACGCACTTCGGCGCGGCGCTGATCGTCTGCGCCTGCATCGCCTGACCTTCTCCGTCACACCCCCGTCGTAGGTTGCGGGGGTGAACCGGACGGACCGTCTCTACGCCCTGGTCGAGGAGCTGCGCGCCGTGTCGCCACGGCCGCGCAGCGCCCGCTGGCTCGCCGACCGCTTCGAGGTGAGCACCCGCACCATCGAGCGGGACATCGGCGCCCTCCAGGAATCGGGGGTGCCGATCTGGGCCGAGCCGGGCCGCACCGGCGGCTACGCGCTCGACCGGGCACGCACCCTGCCGCCGGTCAACCTCACCCCCGTCGAGGCGGTCGCCATGGCGGTGGCGTTGCACCGGATGCGCGGCACGCCGTTCGCCGCCGCGGCCGGCACCGCCCTGCGCAAGCTGATCTCCGTGATGCCCGCCGCCGACGCCACCGAGGCGCACCGGCTGGCCGCGCGGGTGCACCTGATCGGCGACGGGCCGGTGACGCCCGTCCCGGCCGCCGTCGCCGACGCGGTGCGCGCGCGACGCGTGCTGCGCATCCGGTACGCCGACCGCGCGGGCGCCGGCTCGCTGCGTGACGTGGAGCCGCTGGGCTACCTCGGCAACCCCCGGCACTGGTACCTGCTGGGCTGGTGCCGGCTGCGTGACGGCATCCGCGCCTTCCGCACCGACCGGATCACCGCGGTCACCACCCTGGCCGAGCGGGTGCCGGAGCGCGAGCTGGCCGCCGACGACCTCGACATCCCCCGGCACCGGGTCCGCCGGCTCAGCCTGATCTGAAACGGGACAGCGCGCCCGTCCCGCGCCCGGCATGCTGTCCCTCCTGGACGCTTCCGCAGGAGGTCGCCGCGTGCCCGACGCGCTCAGCTACGCCGACGCCGTACGCCTGCTCGGCGGGGAGAAGAGCAGGGTCGTCGACTGGTTCGACAAGCTGACCGGGGGAGCGCTGCTGGCCGCCGCGGTGCCGGTGCCGGCGGTGCTGGGGATCTTCGACGCGAAGGCGGAGTTCGTCCGGCTCGGCCACGAGATGGTGGCCCAGATCGGCGAGCGGCGCTCCGGGCTGTCGAGGTACGGCCGTACGCAGCGGCTGGAGGCGGCGCACGCGGTGATCGCGGTGACCGCCTTCTTCGAGGCGCTGAACGAGATCGACCTGCCGATCGACATCGGCCGGGCGCAGATCACCAAAGCCGAACAACTGCGGCTCGCCGGTGCCACCACGATCGACGTCAGGTTCCTCGTC
This sequence comes from Micromonospora sp. NPDC023633, assembly GCF_040640035.1. Lineage (NCBI taxonomy): Bacteria > Bacillati > Actinomycetota > Actinomycetes > Micromonosporales > Micromonosporaceae > Micromonospora > Micromonospora sp. NPDC023633. The sequence goes on from NZ_JBFABB010000056.1 coordinate 21,494, forward strand.
GAGTCGTACTTCACCACCGTCGCACCGGTCCCTGGCCCGCACCTGCCCTACCCGGCGCTCCAGCAGGCGGTGAAGGTCTTCCACGAACGGCTCGCCACTCAGCTCGTGCACTTCCTCGGCGCTCTGCACGTGTGGGAGGCGGCGCACGAGGGGCTGTGGCAAAGGACCGAGCGGGCGTTGCGGAACTCGCCCGACGTCGCCGCGAAGCGGTATCGGGACCTGCTGATCCGCCTTGCGGCGGACTTCCCCGAGGTGGCGTTCTGGCTCGGCCTGCACGAGCACGAGGCGACCCGGAACGAGGTGCGGTTGCTCGCCGTGGGCCTGGCGGAGCTGCGCGAGGCGCTCGCGGCCATCTCCACCGGCGGTCCGCCCGACGCGCGCCGAGCCGGCCTGGCCAGGTCGTACGCCGGTCTGCTGGACGCGCCGATCGTCGATTCCGGGGAGGTTCCCCCGGGACTGCGGGTGCCGACGCTCGGCGAGGCGTACGTCGCCCCGCCGTACCGCGTCGCGGCCCTCGGCGTCGATGCCCGACCGAGCGACGAGGCGTGGTGGAACGGCCAGGACGTGCGCGAGGACCTCTCCCGGTTCCTCACCGGCCACCTCACCTCACCGGGCGCCACCCGGGCGCCGCTGCTGGTGCTGGGCCAGCCCGGCTCGGGCAAGTCGGTGCTGACCCGCGTCGTCGCCGCCCACCTGCCGGCGGCCGACTTCCTGGTGGTCCGGGTGGTGCTGCGCGACGTCCACGCGGCCGGTGACCTCCAGGACCAGATCGAGCAGGCGATCCGCGACGACACCGGGGAACGGATCGACTGGCCGGCGCTGGCGCGCTCGGCGGGCGACGCGCTCCCGGTCGTGCTGCTCGACGGGTTCGACGAGCTGCTCCAGGCCACCGGGGTCAGCCAGACCGACTACCTGCGGCGGGTGGCCGCGTTCCAGCGCCGGGAGGCCGACCAGGACCGGCCGGTGGCGGTGCTGGTGACCAGCCGGACCAGCGTCGCCGACCGCGCCCAGCCGCCACCCGGCACGGTCGCGGTCCGGCTGGAGCCCTTCGACGACGCGCGGGTCGGGGCCTGGGTGGAGACCTGGAACCGGGTCAACGCCGCCGCCTTCCCGGCGCTCGGCGTGCGTCCGCTGGACCGGGCGACGGTGCTGTCGCACCGTGAGCTGGCGGAGCAGCCGCTGCTGCTGCTGATGCTGGCGCTCTACGACGTCGAGGGCAACGCCCTGCGGCACGCCGGGGAGCTGCGCCGGGGCGAGCTCTACGAGCGGCTGCTGCGCCGCTTCGCCCGCCGGGAGGTGGTCAAGCAGCGTGCCGGCCTGCCGGAGCGGGAACTTCACCGGGCGGTCGAGGAGGAGCTGCGCCGGCTCGCCGTGGTCGCGTTCGCGATGTTCAACCGGGGCGCGCAGTGGGTCACCTCGACCGAACTCGACGCCGATCTGGCCGCGCTGCCCCTGGGCGGGGTGCCGCCGGCCGAGCGTGCCGGGCTGCGGACCCCGCTGGCCGCGGCCGAGGTGGTGCTCGGCCGGTTCTTCTTCATCCACCGGTCCCGGGCCTCGCCGGACGAGGGCCGGCGCGAGACGTACGAGTTCCTGCACGCCACCTTCGGTGAACACCTGGTGGCCCGGCTCACCGCGCAGGTGGTGGACGACCTCGTCGCGCGGGACGCCGCCGCCAGCCTCTCCTGGGGCGGCGAGCCGGTCGACGACGACCTCCTGCACGCCCTGCTCTCGTACGCCGTGCTGAGCACCCGGACCACCGTGCTCGCCTTCCTCGGCGAGTGGCTGGCCGGGCAGGACGCCGCGCACCGGGCCGCCTGGGCGAGCCTGCTGCTACGGCTGTTCCGGGCCGTCCCGTACGCCGCCGGGGCCCGCCGGTTCGACGACTACCGCCCACGGCGGCTGCGGGTGCCCGCGCGGTACGCCACCTACGGCGCCAACCTGCTGCTGCTCGCCCTGGCGGCAGGCGGTTCGGTGACCGGGCGGGAGCTGTTCCCGGAGGCCGTCGACCCGGTGGACGAGTGGCGGGCCCAGGTGGGGCTCTGGCGTGCCCAGCTCGGCCCCGGGGAGTGGGACAGCCTCAGCGACCTGTTGGCGCTGGAACGCCTCGGCGACGGCGTGGACCGGGACGTCCGGATCTGGTGCGACGACCGGTTCGCCGCGCCGCCCGACCTGGACGTGCGGTGGTCGCTCGGCCTGCCGCCGGAACGGGCGAGGAGCAACGGTCTGCCGCGCGAGCTGCTCGCCCGACTGCGGCGCACCGCCCACCTGACCTGCGACGCCGACGCCGCCGTGGTGGTGCACGCCCTGGAGCCGATGTTCGACAAGCTCCCGACGGCGCTCGCCGCGTTCCACGAGGTGGGCGGCAGCGCCCCCACCTCGGCGGCGCGGGTGCTGCTCGACGCCTGGCTCCTGCCGTTGCGCCCGGCGAGCCGGCAGGAGCGGGAGGGCGTGTACCTGCGCGGCGTGCGACTGGTGGGCGGCCTGACGGGCGTGGTCCCCGACTGGGACCGGGCCGCGTTCCTGCGGCTCCTGCTCGACCGGCTCGCGCAGGACCGCGAGGCGTCCGCCGGCCTGGTCGCCGGCGTGCTGGCCGAGTGCGACACCGGGCTGCTCCGGGACCGCGAGGTGTCGGCCGCGCTGGTGCGCTGCGTACGGGCGACGCTGGGCGCGGGTGAGGAGTCCGACCTGGCCCTCGCCCAGACCGTCGACCACGTCTTCGACGCGCAGCTGCCGGCCGAGGAGCGGCTCGACGACGTCGGCGCGGAGGTGCTGGCCCGCCTGCACGAGCACGGCGTCCTGTCCCTGCCGGTCTCGGCCGCGGAGTTCGTCGACTTCGACCGCCGCTACGGCAGGCGGCGCCCGGACCTCGTGCCACGGCTCCGCCGGCTGGTCTGGAATGCCGCCGAACTGCCTGGGAAACACCGACAGGACGGTGTCGCGGGCGGGGCCGAGGCTGACTCCTGACGCGCCGGCCGGCCGGCCGGCGCGTGGAACGGGAGGCCACACATGACCATCGACAACGCCGTCACCTGGTTCGAGATCGGCACCGAGCGGCCGGACGAGGCCCAGCGGTTCTACGGCGACCTGTTCGGCTGGAGCTTCACCGAGGAGGGCAGCGCTCAGGCCCCGTACCGGACGACCGAGGGCGGCGCCGGGGCGGGGATCGGCGGGGCGGTCCGGGGGACCGGCGGGACGAGCCCGAACTACGCGGTCTTCTACGTGCAGGTGGCCGACGTGGCGGAGACCTGCCGGCGGGCGGAGGCGGCCGGTGGGAAGGTGCTGGTGCCGCGCAGGGAGAACGACAACGGGCTGACCCTGGCCCACCTGCTCGACCCGGCCGGCAACCACTTCGGCGTCTTCGCCCCGCCACCCGCCGGCGCGTGACCCGTCGCCCCGTCGCCCCGTCGGCGGGCGGCGCGTCGCCGGTTGACCGTCCTGTCCGCCGGCGCGTGGCCGGTTGCCCGTCCTGTCCGCTGGCGCGTGGCCGACTGACCGTTTCGTTCCCGGGTGTGGCGGTGTCCGCGGTTCCGGGCACCGCCACACCCGGCGGGTCGGGGGTTCGGGTCAGCCAGCCGTCACTTGCCGGCCGGCCCGGCCGGTCCGCCGTGGCCGCCCCGACCGCCCGGGCCGGGCAGGACGCCGGCATCGGCGGCGGCCGTGACGGCGTCGGCCTGCTCCTGGGTGAGCTTGCCGTCCTCGACGGCCTGCGCCAGGCGCTCCTTCATCGCGGCCTGCCGGTCGGCGGTATCGCCCTTGTCGCCCCGCGCGGGCCGGTCCGCCGGCTTGTGCTCCGCGCGCAGCTTCTCCAGCGCGGCCGTCACCTTGTCGGCGTCGAGACCCAGCTCCTGGGCCAGCTTCTCGGCGAACTCCGCCTGCCGGTCGGCCCGCTGCTGCTGGCGGTCGCCGTCCTCGGAGGCGCTGGTGCTGGCGCCCGGCGTCGGGGTGTCGCCGTCCGCGGCGAACGCGACCGTCGGGGCCGCGAGGCCCACGCCGAGCACGCCGGCCGCGGCCAGCCCGGCCAGCAGGTGCTTCTTCCTCGTGGTGCGGGACATGTCGTCCTCCAGCTCGTCGGTGGGTGGTGCGATGACCTCACCGACGGTGACCGCCCGGGCTGGGGGGAAGCCGTGGCGACCCTGTCAGCGAGCTGGCAATCCGGGCCCTCCGGCCGGGCAAACGGGTTGCACCGGGGCGCGCGGGCGGCGAGGGTATGCGGGCGGCAGCGCCCCGCCGGGGCGGAGCAGGTGACGGAAGGTGACCCCTCTTGACGACGTCCGCGAAGATCCGGGAAGTCCCGCTGACCGGGGCGGGCGCCGGCCCTTACGGCATCACGGTCGGCCCCGACGGCGCGCTCTGGCTGACGCTGGTCCATGCCGGCGGGATCGCGCGGGTGGGTACGGACGGCGACGTGCGCACCTGGTCGGTGGCGGCCGACAGCCGGCCGTTGATCATCACTCCCGGCCCCGACGGCGCCCTCTGGTTCACCCGCTCCGGCGACGACCGGATCGGCCGGATCACCACCGACGGCGAGCTGGGCGCCGTCGAGCTTCCGGCCGGAACCGGCCCCTGCGGCATCGCCGCCGGTCCCGACGGTGCCCTCTGGTACGCGGCGATGGGCGCCGACGCGATCGGTCGGGTCACCGTCGACGGGGAGCAGACGCGGTTCCCGCTGCCGGTGAGCGGCGGCTTCGCCTCGATGGTCGCCGCCGGGCCCGACGAGGCCGTCTGGTTCACGCTCAACCGGGCGAACGCGGTGGGCCGGATCGGCATGGACGGCGCGGTGACCCTGCACGCGCTGCCGACCGAGGGGGCCGCTCCGGTCGGCATCGCCGCCGGCGTCGACGGGGCTCTCTGGTTCGTCGAGATCGGCGCCGGTCAGCTCGGCCGGATCACCCCGGACGGGCGGATCACCGAGTACCCGCTGCCGGACCGGTCCGCCCGGCCGCACGCGATCGTCGCCGACCCGACCGGCGGCTGCTGGTACACCGAGTGGGGCGGCAACCGCATCGGCCACGTCACCCCCGACGGCGCGATCACCAACCACGACCTCCCGACCCCGGCCTCCGAGCCCCACGGTCTCACGGTCGCCCCCGACGCCACGGTCTGGGCCGCCCTGGAAACGGGCGCCCTGGCCCACCTCACCCCCTGACCACCCCGCCGGCCCTCCACTCAGCCTCTCCACCGGGTCGATCATGAGGTTGGCGGTGCGAAATGTCGGTGTCGCTGCCGCTAACCCCATGATCAACCCGGTGGACGCGAGGGCGAGCGCGGGGGCGGGCCCGCGCGGGCGGGTCAGCGGACGGCGGGGGTGATCTCCAGGGTGGCGGTGGTCGTGTCGAGGGTGGCCTCGGTGCCCACCGGGACGGTGAGCTGGCCGGGGCCGTGACCGATCGGGAGGCCGCCGAGGACGGGGACGCCGAGGTCGCCGAGGCGCTCGGCGAGCACGTCGGCGACGCCGACCGACCACCCGTCCGCGCAGCCGGTGAACTGGCCCACCGCCACCCCGGCCAGCCCGTCCAGCGCCCCGGCGCGGCGGAGCTGGGTGAGCATCCGGTCCACCTTGTAGGGCGGCTCCTGCACGTCCTCGACGAGCAGGACCGCGCCGGTCAGGTCCGGCATGTCCGGGGTGCCCAGGGACGCCGCGATCAGGCAGAGGTTGCCGCCCAGCAGCGGACCGGTGGCCCGGCCGGGCACGCGAACCCCGAAGGTCTCCTCCTCGGCGACGGCGGTCACCGTGACCGGTTCGGTGGTCATCAGGGCGGCGTGCAGCGACTCGGCCGAGCGCAGCGGCGTGCGCTCGTCCGACCAGGCCGCCCCCGGGCCGTGCACGCCGGCCAGCCGGGCGCCCCGCCAGAGCGCGAACTGCAGCGCCGTGATGTCGGAGAAGCCGGCGACGACCTTCGGGTCCCGGCGTACGGCGGCCATGTCGATCGCGTCGACGATCCGCTGCGCGCCGTAGCCACCCCGGGTGCAGATCACCCCGCGCACCTCGGGGTCGGCGAACGCCGTGTTCAGGTCGGCGGCGCGCAGTTCGTCCGCGCCGGCGAGGTAGCCCTGCCGGGCGTACGCGTGGGGGGCCAGCACCGGCCGCAGGCCCCAGCCGGTGAGCAGCTCGATGCCCCGGGCCACCCGTTCCGGCCGGGTCGGGCCGGAGGGCGACACCAGCATCACCGTGTCGCCGGGGCGCAGCACCGGCGGTCGTACGGCGGTGGCGGGAGTCGGGCGGGCGTGGTCGGGCACAGCGGCAGAGCCTAGTCGCGACGGGTCACCGGTCCACGTACCGGCCGGCCCGGTCCGCCGAGGGTGGGACGGGCGCGACGACCCTGCCGCGTCGGCCGGTCGGTGGCGGGGCGCCGCCGCGCCGGCGGAGGCGTTCCGGGGTCCGTCCGGGCCACCGGCTAGCCTCGACGTCGTGGCTACCGCGCTGGTGATCGAGAACGACCCGACCGACGACGTCCGCCGGCTGGGTGAGTGGCTGACCGAGGCCGGCCTCGACCTGTGGGTCGTCCGCGCCCACGCCGGTGACGAGATCCCCGCCGACCTGACGGGCTACTCCGCGCTGGTGGTGCTCGGCGGCGCGCTGCCGCCGTACCCGCTGCCGGACGGGTCGCCCGCCGCGCCCTGGCTCCCGGCGCTGGAGGGGCTGCTGCGCAAGGCCGTCCGGCACCGGGTGCCGACCCTCGGCATCTGCCTCGGCGCGCAGCTGCTGGCCACCGCGCACGCCGGCCAGGTCGAGCGCAGCGCCGCCGGGCCGGAGGTCGGCCCTTGCGTGGTCGGCAAGCGGGACGCCGCCGACACCGACCCGCTCTTCCGCTACGTCCCGCTGATCCCCGACGTGTTCCAGTGGCACGTCGACGAGATCACCGAGCTGCCCCGGGGCGCCACCCTGCTGGCCGCCTCGCCGAGCTACCCCCACCAGGCGTTCCGCCTCGGCGACCGGGCCTGGGGGTTGCAGTTCCACATCGAGTGCGACACCGCCATGATCGCCGACTGGGCCGCCGACTCGACGCTGCTGGCCGAGCTGGGCCACGACCCCGACCTGGTGGTGGCGGCCTGCCACGAGGTGATGGTCGACGTCGAGGAGGTCTGGCAGCCGTTCGCCGCCCGGTTCGCCGCGCTGGCCCTGGGCGAGCTGGACGACGCCGCGCCCCGCCGTAGCCTGCCCCTGCTCGGGCAGTGATGAGCCGGCCGGTCAGGGCCGCGGGACGGCTGGCCCGCTACGGCTTCGGCACCGACGGCGGCGCCGGCGTGACCCGCGCCGCCGACCTGCTCGGCCCGGACGGGCTCGGGCTGTGGCGGCCGGACGTGCAGGAGCCCACCGACGACCGCGGGGCGGAGCTGCTCGCCGGGCTCTCCCGGGCCGCCGACCCGGACCTGGCGCTGCGCCAGCTGCACCGCATCGTCGAGGCCGAGCGCCGCACCGCAGCGAGCGGCACCGGCCCCGCCACGGGCCGCCGCACAGCCGCCAGGGAAGAGGCCCGCCCCGGCAGGCCGGTCGAGGCCGAGCGCCGCACCGTCCCGGAGCAGGCGCCGTCGGCGCTGCTGGCGGCGCTCGCCGACGACCCCGGCCTGCGCCGCCGGCTGATCGCCGTCCTCGGTGCCTCCTCCGCGCTCGGCGACCACCTGGTCGCCAACCCCGACCAGTGGCCGGCCCTGCGCACCGCCCCGGACGGGCTGGCGCCGACCGCCGAGGGGCGGCTCGACCTGTCCGGCGACGGGCAGCCGGTGGCGGTGCTGCGCAGGGCGTACCGGCTGGCGCTGCTGCGGATCGCGGCGGCCGACCTGACCGGCGGCCGGGGCCTGGAGCAGACCATGGCCGCGCTCTCCGCGCTGGCCGACGCGACCCTGGCGGCGGCGTACGAGATCGCGGTCGGCGAGCTGCCGGCGGGCACCCCCCGGCCCCGGCTCGCCGTCGTGGCGATGGGCAAGTGCGGCGGCGACGAGCTGAACTACGTCTCCGACGTCGACGTGATCTTCGTGGCCGCCGAGGACGACGACCTCGCCGCGGCCACCACGGTCGCCACCCGGCTGATCCACGTCTGCGGGCTGGTCGCCTGGCCGGTCGACGCCGCCCTGCGCCCGGAGGGCAACCGGGGACCGCTGGTGCGGACGCTGGCCAGCCACCTCGCCTACTACCGGCGCTGGGCGCGCACCTGGGAGTTCCAGGCGCTGCTCAAGGCGCGGCCGGCGGCCGGCGACCTGGCGCTGGGCCGGGAGTGGATCGACCAGCTCGCCCCGCTGGTGTGGCGGGCCGCCGAGCGGCCCGAGGCGGTCGAGGACGTCCGCGCCATGCGGCGCAAGATCATCGACAACGTCCCGCCGAAGGAGCTGGAGCGCGAGATCAAGCGCGGCCCGGGCGGGCTGCGCGACATCGAGTTCGCCGTGCAGCTGCTGCAACTGGTGCACGGCCGGGGCGACGAGTCGCTGCGGGTGCCCGGCACCATCCCGGCGCTGCGCGCGCTGGTCGCCGGCGGCTACGTCGGCCGGGCCGACGGCGAGGCGCTGCTGCGCGGCTACCGCTTCCTGCGCGGCGTCGAGCACCGCCTCCAGCTCCAGGGGCTGCGCCGCACCCACACGGTGCCGACCGAGCCGGCCGCGCTGCGCTGGCTGGCCGCCGCGCTGGGCCACACCGCCACGCCGGGCCGCAGCGCCGTCGAGGAGTTCCGCGCCGAGTGGGTCACCCACGCCACCGAGGTACGCCGCCTGCACGCCAAGCTGCTCTACCGGCCGCTGCTGGAGTCGGTGGCCCGGGTGCCGGCCGACGGGCTGCGGCTGACCCCCGAGGCGGCCCGGCACCGGCTGGAGATCCTCGGCTTCGCCGACCCCGCCGGGGCGCTGCGCCACCTCCAGGCCCTCACCGGCGGGGTGAGCCGCACCGCCGCCATCCAGCGCACCCTGCTGCCGGTGCTGCTCAGCGAGTTCGCCGACGCCCCCGAGCCGGACCGCGGCCTGCTCAACTACCGGCAGGTCTCCGACAAGCTCGGCAGCACCCCCTGGTACCTGCGCCTGCTGCGCGACTCCGGCCCGGTGGCCCGCCGGCTGGCCCGGGTGCTCTCCTCCTCCCGGTACGCCGCCGACCTGCTGGCCCGCGAGCCGGAGGCGCTGCGACTGCTGGCCGAGGAGAGCGAGCTGACCCCCCGGCCCGGTGCGGTCCTCTGCGAGGGCTTCGCCGCCGCCGCGGCCCGGCACTCCGACCCGGTCGAGGCCACCCGGGCGATCCGCGCGCTGCGCCGCCGGGAACTGGTCCGGATCGCCTGCGCCGACCTGCTGAGCCGGGCCGGGTCGCTGGCCCCGTCGCCGCCCCGGCCCGACGGCGGGCGGGCGGCGCTGGGCCTGGCCGACGTGACCGCCGTCGGCACCGCCCTGGCGGACGTCACCGACGCCACCCTGGCCGCCGCGCTGCGGGCCGCCCGGGCGGCCCAGCCGCCCGTGCCGGGGCTGCGCTTCGCCGTGATCGGCATGGGCCGCCTCGGCGGGTACGAGTCGAACTACCTCTCCGACGCCGACGTGCTCTTCGTCTACGACGCGCCGGCCGGCGCGGGCGACAGCGCGGCCAGCGCCGCCGCGCGCGCGATCGCCGAGGAGCTGCGCCGGCTGCTCGGCGTGCCCGCGCCCGACCCGCCCCTCGGCGTCGACGCCGACCTGCGCCCGGAGGGCCGGCAGGGCCCGCTGGTGCGCAGCCTCGCCGCGTACGCGCAGTACTACGCCCGCTGGTCGAAGGTGTGGGAGGCACAGGCGCTGCTGCGCGCCCGGTTCGTCTGCGGCGACGCCGACCTCGGCGCCGAGTTCGAGGCGATGGTCGACCCGGTGCGCTACCCGGCGGACGGGCTGACCCGCGAGCAGGTGGTGGAGATCCGCCGGATCAAGGCGCGGGTGGAGCACGAGCGGCTGCCCCGGGGCGCCGACCCGGCCACCCACACCAAGCTCGGCCGGGGTGGGCTCGCCGACGTCGAGTGGGCGGTGCAGCTGCTCCAGCTCCAACACGCCGGGACGATCCCGGCGCTGCGCGGCACGCGTACGCTCGACGCCCTCGCGGCGGCCCGGGACGCGGGCCTGGTCGACCCGACGGACGCCGTGGAGATGGCGGCCGGCTGGACGCTGGCCGCGCAGGTCCGCAACGCGCTGATGCTGGTCCGCGGCCGGGCGGGCGACCAGCTGCCCCGGCACGGCGTCGAGCTGGCCGGGGTGGTCCGGCTGCTCGGCCGGGACGATCCGGGCGAGTTCCTCGACGAGTACCTGCGCACCGGCCGCCGCTCCCGGGCGGCGATGGAACGGGTCCTCGACGGCTGAGCCGGCCGGGTGCGCCGGCGGGCGGCCCGGCAGGGCGCTCGGCCCACCCGCGCCGCCGGGCCTCGGGCCGGGGCCGACCGGGTCCCGCCGCCGGCGCGGGCCTCAGAGGCGGCGGTGGACCAGCACCACGTGGTCGACCAGCTCGCCGGTCTCGCCGTTCGGGCCGGTGGCCTGGCGGCGCGGGGCGTCGAGCCGCTCGGCGTCCCACCGGTCGGGGTCGAGGTCGAGCGCGGCCAGGGTCTCCTGCGGAGTCGAGAAGCGCGCGTGCGCGTGGTCGTGCCGTCCCCACGGCGGGGCCTCGCCGTGGTCGACGACGAGCAGCCGGCCGCCGGGGGCCACGGCCCGGGCCGCCGACCGCAGCAGTCCCGCCCGGGGAAACTCCAGCGGCGACTGGAGGAACTGCGCGGAGACCAGGTCGTACTCGCCCGGCGGGAACGTCCGGGTGAGGTCGTGCCGGCGGAACTCGATGCGGGACGCCACCCCGGCGGCGGCCGCCTCCTCGGCCGCCCGGGCGAGGGCGGTCTCGGAGACGTCGACGGCGGTCACCCGCCAGCCCCGCCCGGCCAGCCAGATCGCGTCGCCGCCCTCGCCGCAGCCGAGGTCCAGCACGCTGCCGGCCGGCAGCGAGCCGGCGACGTCGACCAGGATCGGGTTCGCCCGGCCGCTCCAGACCCTCTCGTGCCGCCCGTAGTGCTCCTCCCAGAACCGCGCGGTCTCCTCGTCGACGTCCGGGTGGTGCCGACCGTCGGGTCCGGTGGCCGCCGTGGTGCCGTCGTGCCGGTGCTGCCCGGCCGTCGCGTCGTGGTGCACGTCTCGTCCTCCTGATGCGCTGCCTGCGTGCCCTGCCGCGTCGATCGTGCGCGCACCCGGCGGGAGGAGCAAGTAACGTTGCCGGATCGGCAAAAAGGTGGGCCGCGCCCCGGTCAGCTGCCGAGCCGGTACTGCCCGGCGCGCGGCACGGTCACCGCCGTCCAGTCGCCGGCGGCGGCGACCGTGGCCCCGCCCGAGGCGGTGAGCCAGCGGCTGTGCCGCACCCGGACGGGCACGGTGCCGGCGGCCGGCGTCCGGAACGTCACCGAGGCGCCGTCGTGCGCGACCAGCTCGGCCGGCGCGCCGACGATCGGGGCCGGGTCGGCCACCGCCCAGACCCGCCAGTGCGGGCCGGACCAGACGGGCGTCAGGTACGGCAGCCCGCCCGCGACCAGCTCGGCCTCGGCCCGCCCCACCCAGGACAGCGGGGCGTCCGGCACCGCGACGAACTGCACCGCGTTGTCGTCGAGCCAGTCCCGGTAGTTCGCGGCGGTCAGCGGCACCCCGGTGCCAACCGCCCCCGGCACGGTGGTGAAGAAAAGCGGGTTGCGGTCGATGTCGGCCTGCCGCAGCCAGCCCCGGGCCAGCGGCACCTCGCCCAGCCTCGCCGCCTCCCAGTAGTTGCGGGTCGGTGGGACCTCCACCCGGCCGCTGAGTCGCTGCCCGCCGAGGAACGCCCGCAGCGGCGCGAAGTAGGCGGCCCGGCTGGTCGGGTCGTCGACGCTGCGCAGGTCGGCGGGGGGCACCGGCGGCTGCCACCAGCACACCGCCGCCAGCAGCGCGGCCAGCGCGACGCCGCCCCGGACCCGCGTGCCGCCCCCGACTCCGGTCCGCGCGGCCTCGACGGGTCGCGCGGCGGATGACGCGGCGGTCCGGCCGAACCGGGCGAGCCACGCGGTCAGCCGGGCCGGGGGACGGGCGGCGGCGGCCAGCAGGGGCAGGGCGAACATGACGGCCAGCCGGGTGGCGTTCAGCCCGACCGGGGTGTGCACCAGCGCCGCCGCCAGCACCCCGGACGCCGAGAGCAGCGCCCCCGCCCGCACCGGCCGGTAGCCCACCAGCGCGGCCACGAGCAGACTGGTCAGCACGGCGCGCACGGTGTCGGTGCGGCTGATGTTCATCCAGCCGCCGTCGCCGAAGAGCAGGGCGGTCAGCCCGAGCGGCAGCGCGGCGGCGACGCCGAGCACCAGGCCGTCGGCGTACCGGCGGGTCAGCAGCAGCGCCGCGCCGGCCAGGCCGACGAAGAGACCCGCCACCGGGCTCGTCGCCGAGGCCAGCAGCGCCCCGGCCGCCGCCAGCCCGAGCCGCCCGAGCCGCCGGCGCCGCGCCCGCCGCTCCGTGCCAGCGCCGGCGCCGGCGGGGACCCGGGGGAGGGTGAGGGCGAGCAGCGCGCCGAGGCCGAGGGCCACCCCGAGGCCGTACGTCACCCGGCCCGAGACCAGGTTGCCGGCGATGGTGAGCACCCCGACGAGGCTGCCGAGCAGCGGGCGGGGCACCCCGGTACGCACCAGCAGCGCCGCGAACGCGGTGGCCGCCGCCACCAGGGCCAGCGCGCCGGTGACCCGCACCCCGAGCAGCGCCATCACCGGCTGGGAGAGCAGGCTGTAGCCGAACTGCTGCACGCCGCCGTACCAGCGCAGGTCCACCGGGGCGAGGCCGTGGGCGGCGGAGAAGTCGGCCCGCGCGACCTGCGCGGCGAGGTCGGAGCCGGTCGGCGGGAGGGCGACGTAGGCCACCCCGAGGAGCACGGCGGACGCGGCTGCCACCGCCACCACCCGACTGCGCCGCATGCCCACCTCCGTACCGCGACCACCGTACTGGCAGCATGTCCGGCGTGCCTCACCACCTCGCGCGCTGGCTCGGCCTCGCCGGCTCGACGCTGCTCGCCGTGGCCGCGTTCCTCGGCGGCGCGTTCCCCGACGGCGACCTGCGCCCCACCCCGGTCAGCATCTGGCAGGGCCCGCACGGCCCGCTGATCATCGCCACCTGGGCGGTCGGCACGGGCCTGATGGCGTACGCCTGGTGGGCGCTGCGCGACCGGGTGCCGTCGACCCGCTGGGCGCTGGTGACCGTCGGGCTCTGGCTGCTGCCGCTGCTTCTCACGCCGCCGCTGGGCAGCCGGGACGTCTACGCGTACGCCTGCCAGGGGGCCAGCTACTCGGGCGGGATCAACCCGTACGAGCAGGGCGTCTCGGCGCTGCCGTGCCCGTGGCTGGACACCATCTCGTACATCTGGCGGGACACCTCGGCCCCGTACGGGCCGCTGTTCGTGCTGCTCGCCGGGGCGGTGGTCGAGGCGACCGGGTCACTGGTCGGCAGCATCGTGCTGTTCCGGCTGCTCGCCGTCGTCGGGGTGGGGCTGACGGCGGCCAGCCTGCCGGTGCTGGCCCGGCGCTGCGGCGTACCGGCCGGCCGGGCGGTCTGGCTGGCGCTGGGCTCGCCGCTGATCGGGGTGCACCTGATCTCGGGGGCGCACAACGACGCGCTGATGGTGGGGCTGCTCGTCGCCGGCCTGGCGGTGGTGGTGTCCCGGCCAGGCCGCCCCGGCCCGCTGCTCGCCGGGGGAGTGCTGCTCGGGCTGGCCGCCGCGATCAAGGTGACCGCGCTGGTCGTGGTGCCGTTCGCCGCGCTGGCCGCGATCGTCGGGGCGTACTCGATCAGGGCGCTGGTGCGCGACGGCGGGTGGGTGGTCGGCGGGGCGGTCGCCGCCGTGGTCGGCGCGACCCTCGCCACCGGCCTGGGCTTCGGCTGGATCACCGGGCTGGAGCAGGGCGGCCTGGTGATCGCCTGGACCTCGCCGCCGACGGCGGTGGGACAGACCGTCGCCTACCTCGCCGCGCCCTTCGGCTGGCACGGCGACCCGCTGCCGGTCACCCGGGGGATCGGCATGGCGGCGCTGGCACTGGTGCTGCTCTGGCTGTGGTGGCGGGCCCGCCACCGGGAGCCGATCTGGCACGCCGGCCTGGCGCTCGCCGCCACCGTCGCCCTCGCCCCGCTCTTCCACCCCTGGTACTGGACCTGGCCGCTGGCCGTGCTCGCGGCCACGGCGCGGCGCACCGGCTGGTTCGCGGTGGTCGCGGTCGTCTCGTCGTTCCTGGTGCTCGCCGACGGCACGGGGCTGCCCCGGTACACCAAGACCGTCGGGGCGCCGCTGATGACGCTGTTCGTGATCGTGGTGGTGGTCCGCTTGGTACGGTCGGCCCGGGCGGCCCGTCGACCGGCCGCCGTGGACTGAGGAGAGGGCCGCCGGTGACCGCTCCCGGCACCCCGCCGGCCGCTCCCGGCACCCCGCCGGCCCCGCCCGGCGTCGCCCGGCTCGCCCGGTACGCCGGCCTGGTCGGGGCGGTTCTGCTGGCCGTCGCCGGTTGGCTCGGCGGCGCGCTGCCCGACGCCGCCTCGGCGCGCGGGCGCCGCGCGGACGAGCCGTGGACCGTCGCGCTGTGGCTCGTCGGCACCGCCCTGCTGGTCGGCGCCTGGTGGGCGCTGCGCCGGGGCGCGCCGTCGACGCGGTGGGCGTACCTGACCGCCGGGCTGTGGGCGCTGCCGCTGCTGGCCGCCCCGCCACTGGGCAGCCGGGACGTCTACTCCTACGCCTGCCAGGGCTGGGCGTACGCGCACGGCGTCGACCCGTACGCCACCGGTGTCGCCGAGGCCGGCTGTCCCTGGGTGGACGCGGTCGCGCCGATCTGGCGGGACACGCCGGCGCCGTACGGGCCGTTCTTCGTGCTGCTCGCCGCGCTCGCGGTGACCCTCGGCGGCGGCCTGGTGGGCGCGATCGTGGCGTTCCGGCTGCTCGCGGTCGTCGGCGTGCTGCTGGCCGCCCTCTGCCTGCCGGGGTTGGCCCGGGCCGCCGGCGTGCCCACCCGCCGGGCGGCCTGGCTGGCGCTGGCCGGCCCGCTGGTCGGGGTGCACCTGATCGCCGGCGCGCACAACGACGCGGTGATGCTCGGACTGCTGCTGCCGGGCCTGCTGGTGCTCCTCCGCCGGCCCGGCAGGCCGGGGCCGTTGCTGTTGGCCGGGGCGCTGCTCGGGCTGGCGGTGACGGTGAAGGCGACCGCCGTGGTGGTGCTCCCGTTCGCGGCGCTGGCGGCGGTGCGCGGCCGCCACACCCTGCGGGCGCTGCTGCGCGACGCCGGCTGGCTGGCCGGCGGGGTGCTCGGCGCGGTGGCGGTCACCTCGCTGCTGTCCGGCCTCGGCCTCGGCTGGGTGGGCGGGCTGACCCGCAGCGGTGACTCCGAGCAGTGGACGTCCCCGCCCACGGCGGTCGGCTTCGTCGTCGACTACGCGGGCGGGCTCGTCGGCCGCGAGCCGGGCGCGGTGCCGGTCACCCGCACGGCGGCGCTGCTGCTGCTCGCGGTAGCGGTGGCGGCGCTGTGGTGGCGGGCCTGGTCGGGGCTGTGCCGCCTCGCCGACGTCCGGCAGCGGCTGGGCCGCCCGGACGCCGCCCGCCCCCGGGTCGCCCTGCTCGGCGCCGGCCAGGCGCTGGTCGCCACGGTCGTGCTGGCCCCGGTCTTCCACCCCTGGTACGCCACCTGGCCGCTGGCGCTGCTCGCGGTCGCCGCGACCCGGACCACCTGGTTCGTGGCGCCCTGCGCCGCGGTGGCCTTCCTCACCCTGCCCGACGGCACCAACCTGGCCCGGTTCAGTAAGGCCCCGGGCGCCCTGGCGATGACCGCGCTGGCGGCCGGGTTGGCGGTGTGGGCTCTGCGCCGGGCCCGTGCCGCGCGTCCCGGCTGAGACTGCGGGCCGCGCGCTGTGGGGGACGGGGCCGTGCCGCGTGCTGCGGGTGACGGGTCCATGATCGTGGGATGAGCGCAGTCGAGGAACCGTTGGCGGGCAACGCCACCACCGGCGTGGTGCGCGTCGGCGACACCGTGCGGCGCCCGGTCGGCCCCTGGACCGAGGCGGTGGACGCCCTGCTGGAACACCTGCACGCGGTGGGATTCTCCGGCGCGCCCCGACCGCTGGGCCGCGACGCGCAGGGCCGGCAGGTGCTGGAGTACGTCCCCGGCGAGGTCGGCGCGGCGTCGGGCACGTACCCGGTGGCGGACCTGTGCGCGATCGGCCGGATGCTGGCCGAGCTGCACGCCGCGCTGGCCGGGTTCACCCCGCCGGCCGGGGCGGCGTGGCAGCGGCTCATCCCGCCGGACCGGGAGGAACTCGTCTGCCACAACGACGTGGCCCCCTGGAACCTGATCAGGGCGGACCGGGGCTGGGTCCTGATCGACTGGGACGCTGCCGCGCCGGGCTCCCGGCTCTGGGACGTCGCGTACGCCGCGCAGAGCATGGCCGGCCTGCGCCCGGACCGGCCGGTGGCCGAGTCGGCGGCCCGCCTGCGTGCCTTCGCCGACGGCTACCGCCTCGACGAGGCGTCCCGCCCGGCCCTGGCCGTCACGCTGGGCCGTCGCGCCCGGGCCATGTACGACCTGCTGCGCGAGGGCGCGGAGCAGCGGCGCGAGCCGTGGGTTCGGATCTGGACCGAGGACGGCCCGTACTGGCTGGCCACCGCCGACTACCTCGACGCCCACGCCGAGGCATGGGAGACCGCCCTGCGCTGACCGCCCCGCCGCCGCGCGAGCGGCCCTCGCGGCGAGTGCCGATCCGCGCCACCACCCGCCGCCATGCGCCGTCGCGGATCGGCCGGGGCGGGTGGAACGCCATGGTTGTCGAAACGCGCTGGTGACACCCCATGGCGTTCCACCCGCCGCGCGGGTGCCGCTGCCGCTGGTCTACGGGACCCGCTCGGCGGTGCGTCCGCAGGTCGGGCAGCGGTCGCCGGACCGGACCGGGCCGGGCCGGCGCATCCGCCTGCGCAGGGCGATCGTCAGCGGCAGCAGCGCGGGGCCGGCCAGGCCGACCGCGACGGCCGTCGCGGCGAGCGCGTCCCATCCCGGGTTGGGCGCGCCGCCCATGTTGCCGTCGACCGCGCCGGCCAGCGGGTCCAGGAAGAGCAGGCCGATCGGGGTCAGCAGCACCAGCAGCGCCCAGCCGCCCCGGTAATCGGCCCGCAGGGCCAGCCCCGCTCCGAGCAGCAGCACCAGAATGAGCAGGGCCACGGCGGCGGCGGGCAGCACCCCGCTCGCCGTCCAGCCGTGGTAGCTGAGGTAGGAGTCGTAGCGAGGTAGCAGGATGACACTCGTGAGGCCGGCGGCGACGACGGCGAGCAGGGGCGCCGACCGGACCGGCATGGGTGGCCGCTCCGGGAGGCCGAGTGCGACCAACCCCAGCCCGACCTGCGGCAGCAGCACGAACAGCGGCGGTCGGGGCAGACCGGCGAGGGCCGCGACCGGCACGACCGCCACCGTGAGCAGCAGGGCGAGGGCCACCGCGTGGCGGGTCCACCGACCCGGTGCCGCCGCGTGCACCGCCGCGGCGAGCAGCCAGGCGGCCCACACCCCGATCCCGAGCGAGACGAACGGTCCGGCGTGCGGCACGCCCCACTGCGCCATCGGCGGGTGCAGCTCCAGCCCCGACCAGGCCCCTGCCAGTGCCGTCGCGGTGAGGAAGGCGAGCACGGCGGCGAGGCGTACGCCCGGGATGAGGTCGGCGGCCCCGGCGGCCCGCAGCCGCTGGCGGAGGCCGCCGCGCAGCAGGTCCGCGGCGTCCGCGGGCGAGGGCCAGCGCCGCTCCGGGCCGGCCAGGTCGAGGTACGTGTCGACGATCTCCGCGCCGCGCGCCCGGCGGTAGTCGGCCGGGTAGGCCCGCAGCAGGCGGTGGTAGCGCCGCTCCAGCTCGCTCATGCCAGCCCCCCGGCGGTACGCGGGGCCAGCGGCCGGACCGCGCGGGCGCGCAGGCGGGCGGTGGCCGCCTCGACGTTGCGGCGCAGGCGCTCGGTCTCGGCGGTGAGCGTGGCGTCGCCGGCGGGGGAGAGGCGGTAGTAGCGGCGCAGCCGGCCGTCCACGATCTCCTCGCGGTCGACCTCGACCAGGCCGGCGTCGGTCAGCCGGTCGAGCGCGCCGTAGAGGGTGCCCGGCCGCAGCGACACGCGCCCGTCGGAGAGGGCGGCGACCTCGCCGATCAGGCCGTAGCCGTGCATCGGCTGGCCGGCCAGCGCGGTGAGGATCAGGAAGGTGGGTTCGCGCAGCGGTGTGTCCACGCCCTGCAATATAACGGATGCGAAGGTATGCCGGTGTCCGTTACGCGGCCCAGCTGTGGGAACGTCCCGGCCGCGCCGCCCGGCGGGCGCACAGACGGAAGGCCCCGGGCGGACCCGGGGCCTTCCTGTGGTCTTCTGCTGCGTCAGCAGTCGGAGTGCGTCAGCAGTCGAAGTACATGGCGAACTCGTGCGGGGTCGGGCGCAGGCGCACCGGGTCGACCTCGTTGGCGCGCTTCCACTCGATCCAGGTCGAGATCAGGTCGGGGGTGAACACCCCGCCGTCGAGCAGGTAGTCGTGGTCGGCCTCGAGGGAGTCGAGCACGGCCGACAGCGAGCCCGGCACCTGCTTGACGTCGCCCCACTCCTCCGGCGGGAGGTCGTAGAGGTCCTTGTCGATCGGCGCCGGCGGCTCGATCTTGCTCTTGATGCCGTCCAGGCCGGCCATCATCATCGCCGAGAAGGCCAGGTAGACGTTGGCCGACGGGTCCGGCACGCGGAACTCGACCCGCTTGGCCTTCGGGTTGCTGCCGGTCACCGGGATGCGGGTGCAGGCGGAGCGGTTGCGCTGCGAGTAGACCAGGTTGACCGGCGCCTCGAAGCCCGGCACCAGCCGGCGGTACGAGTTGACCGTCGGGTTGGTGAAGGCCAGCAGCGACGGGGCGTGGTGCAGCAGGCCGCCGATGTACCAGCGGGCCATGTCCGACAGGCCGGCGTAGCCGGTCTCGTCGTAGAACAGCGGCTCGCCGTTCAGCCAGAGGCTCTGGTGGGTGTGCATGCCGGAGCCGTTGTCGCCGAAGAGCGGCTTCGGCATGAAGGTGGCGGTCTTGCCGTTGGCCCAGGTCTCGTTCTTCACGATGTACTTGAAGAGCTGGAGCTGGTCGGCGGCGTGCAGCAGCGTCGAGAACCGGTAGTTGATCTCGGACTGGCCGGCGGTGCCCACCTCGTGGTGCGAGCGCTCCACGGTGAACCCGCTGTCGACCAGCCGGCGCACGATGCTGTCGCGCAGGTCGGCGAGGTGGTCGACCGGCGGCACCGGGAAGTAGCCGCCCTTGTACGCGGTCTTGTAGCCGCGGTTGCCGCCCGGCTCCTCGCGGCCGGTGTTCCAGGCGCCCTCGATCGAGTCGATGTAGTAGAACGACTGGTGCGCCGAGGTCTCGTGGCGGATGGAGTCGAAGATGTAGAACTCCGCCTCCGCGCCGAAGTACGCGGTGTCGGCGATGCCGCTGGCGGCCAGGTAGGCCTCGGCCTTCTTCGCCACGTTGCGCGGGTCCCGGCTGTAGGCCTCGCGGGTGAACGGGTCGTGGATGAAGAAGTTGAGCGCGAGGGTCTTCTGCGCCCGGAAGGGGTCGATGAAGGCGGTGGCGACGTCCGGGAGCAGGAGCATGTCCGACTCGTGGATCGCCTGGAAACCGCGGATCGACGAACCGTCGAAGGCCAGGCCCTCGGTGAAGAAGGCGTCGTCGACGGACTCGACCGGCATGTTGAAGTGCTGCATCACGCCGGGCAGGTCACAGAAACGTACGTCGACGAACTTCACGTCCTCGTTCTTGAGGTATCGCAGGAGTTCCTCGGGATTGGCGAACACACGTCCTCCTGGCACGTCCACGGGTGGCTAGGCTCCTGGCGACGCTATGGCCGCGCGGTTGCCCGGCCATGTCTTGAGTGTTTCTGCCGTGTTACGTCCCTCGCGGAGCGTCATCCGCGCCGCTAGGGCGGGCCGGGCCGCGCGGCGGGACGCCATCGGCTGTGCCATTCTATTGATACTTGCTCGCTTTCGCCCCTTTTTGCTGCCCGGATGCGGCGACCGTCCCCGATCCGTCCATCCGCCCTGGATACCCTTGACCGTTGTGACCAAGCCGCATGATCGCCCCGTACCGCCCGCGACGGATCCCGCCTTCACCCCGCCCAGCCTGGGGCGCCGGTTCGGGGCGCTGGTGATCGACTGGGTGCTCTGCCTGCTCATCGCCGGGGTCTTCGCCGACCCGGTCCGCGACGGGTGGGCGCCCGTGCTGGTGCTGATCGGCGAGTACGGCCTCTTCCTCGGGCTCTTCGCGCAGACGCCCGGCATGTTCATCACGAAGGTCCGCTGCGTCGCCTGGGTCGACGGCGGTCGCATCGGGGTGGCCCGGGCCCTGCTGCGCGGCCTGCTGCTCGCCCTGGTCGTGCCGGCCCTGCTGATGGACGGCCACCGCCGTGGCCTGCACGACCGCCTCGCGGGCTCCGTCGTCACCGACGCCCCCCGCCCCTGACACACGACAAGAGCCGGGCCCTTCGCACGGGCCCGGCTCTTCGCGTACGCGTCGGCGGTCAGCGACCGCGCGTCTGGCGGAACGCGCCGCGCGCGGGCCGCATGTTCTTCGGGATCGCGCCCTTGGGCATCTGCGGGCGGGCGGTGAGCGCCTTGAGCCGCTTGTCCAGCGAGTTGACGTCCTTGCCGCTGAGGTTGCGCGGCAGCCGCATCAACGTCATCCGCAGCTTGCGGATGGGCAGCTCGCCCTCCTCCTGGCCGATCACGTAGTCGAAGAGCGGGGCGGAGCCGATCACCTTCGCCAGCCGCCGCTTCTCCTGGCCGAGCAGGCCGCGTACCCGCTGCGGGTTGCCCTCCGCCAGCAGGATCACCCCGGGCCGGCCGATGACCAGGTGGACCATGTCCATCTGCGTGGTGGAGCTGACCGCCGGGGTGACCCGCCAGTCGCCGCGCATGCTCTCCATGATCTGGGCCGCCGCGCCGGGCTGCCCCTCGGCGGCGTTCATCATCGCCTGGTTGGACCGCAGGTTGAGCACGATCAGCAGGCAGAGCAGGGCGAACAGGATGCCCAGCGGCAGCCAGATCCAGCCCCAGAGCAGGACCGCGACCACGGTGAGCGCGAGCGGGATCAGCACCGCGGCGGCCGCCAACGGCGCGAACCACCGGTCCTGCTTGGCGGTGAACTTGAACACCATCCCGATCTGCTTCAGCCGCTGGCCGAACGAGACCTTCTCCTGGGGCTTTGCCATGCCGCAGAGTCTAGTGGTCGCCGCACGTCGCCTTGTCCGCGGCTGGGCTGAGTACCTTACGCGCCCGCATCGCCGACGAGGGCCGGGAGTAAGGAGGGGGAGCGGGCGAAGATCGGGCGGCACACCCATGCCCCGGGGGCACCTTCGCGCGCAGAGTCGGAGTCGACAGCCGACGACGACCGCAGGGAGCCCGCCATGTTCGGCAACGACGCAGACTTCATCCTCTCGATCCACCGTACGCACGCCGCCGAGCTACGCGCCGAGGCCGCGGTCGACCGGCTCGCCCGGGCCCTGCCGCGCCGCACCACGCGCGCCTGGCTCAGTCGACGAAACCATCCGGTACGCACCGGCGACGCCCGCCGGTGACCGTCCCCGCGCCCCCGGCGGTCGCCACCGACCCGCCGGGGGCCGACGCCGTGCTGACCGGCCAGCGAGAGGCAGACGCCGTGCGGATCGGCCCACGACCGGTCGACGCCGTGCTGGCCGGCCCGCGCCGGGCGCCGTCGGCTGACCGGCCGGTCAGCGGAGCCGGCGGCGGCGCGGGCCGTGTCATGCTCGGTGCCGTGACCGCACGCGCCGCCAGCACCGTCCTCGTGGGCCGCCAGCAGGAGCTCGCGGCCCTGCGTGACGCCCTCGGCCGGGCCCGTGCCGGGGAACCGACCGCCGTCCTGGTCGGCGGCGAGGCCGGGGTGGGCAAGACCCGGCTGCTGGAGGAGTTCGGCCGGTCGGCCACCGAGGGCGGCGCGCGGCTGCTGGTCGGCCAGTGCCTCGAACTCGGCGAGGCCGGCCTCCCCTTCGCGCCGTTCGCCGCCGCGCTGCGGGCCGTGCTGCGCCGCGACGGTCCCGGCGTCTTCGACGGGTACGAGGCCGAGTTCGCCCGCCTCCTGCCCGAGCTGGCCCGGGGGCCGGCCGGCATCGCCGCGCCCGCCGTCGCGCTCGTCCCGGACGCCCCGCGCGGCTACCTGTTCGACCTGGTCGCCGAGCTGTTCGAGCGGCTCGCCGCCGGGCAGCCCCTGGTGCTGGTGATCGAGGACCTGCACTGGGCCGACCGGTCCACCCGCGACCTGATCGCCTTCCTGGTGCGCGCCGCCCGCACCGCCCGGCTGCTGCTGGTCTGCACCTACCGCACCGACGAGCTGCACCGCGGGCACCCGCTGCGGCCCTTCCTCGCCGAGCTGGACCGGGCCCGCGGCGTCGAACGGATCGAGCTGGGCCGCCTCGACCGGGACGGCACCGGGGCGATCCTGACGGACCTGCTCGGCGCCGAACCGCTCGCCCGCGCGGTCGACGACATCCATCAGCGCACCCAGGGCAACCCGTTCTTCATCGAGGAACTGGCCGCGGCCGGCGACCCGATGGGCTGTGCCACGCTGCCGGAGACGCTGCGCGACCTGCTGCTGGCCCGGGTGGACCGGCTGCCCGACGCCGCCCAGCGGGTGCTGCGGATGGCCGCCGCCGGCGGCACCCGGTTCGCCCACCAACTGCTCGCCGAGGTCGCCGGACTGCCCGAGCCGGAGCTGGAGGACGCGCTGCGCGCCGCCGTCGCCGCCCAGCTCGTGGTGGCCGACCCGGAGGGCGACTACGAGTTCCGGCACGCGCTGGTCCGCGAGGCCGTCCACGACGAGCTGCTGCCCGGCGAGCACGCCCGGCTGCACGCCCGCTGGGCGGCGGCCATCGAGGCCCAGCCGCACCTGGTCGCCGCCGGCTGTGCCCCGGCCGAGACCGCCCACCACTGGTACGCCGCCCACGACCACCCCCGGGCACTGGTGACCGCCCGCACCGCGGCGCGCGCCGCCGCCGACCGGTACGCGTACGCGGAGCAGAGCCGGCTGCTGGAACGGGTGCTGGAGCTGTGGGAGCTGGTGCCCGACGCGGCCGAGCGGCTCGACATGGACCACCTCGCGGTGCTGGAGGAGACGCTCGCCGCCGCCACCACCGCCGGTGACTACCAGCGCGCGCTCACCCTGACCCGGGCCGCCCTGGCCGAGGTGGACGTCGGGGCGGAGCCGCTGCGCGCGGCGCGGCTGCTGGACCGGCGCGGCCGGCTGCTGGCCATGCTCGGCAAGAGCGACGGGGCGGCCGAGCTGCGGGAGGCGTACCGGCTGGCCAGCGGGGGGCCGGACGGGCCGGAACGGGTCCGGCTGCTCGCCGACGTCGCCGCGCAGCTGTTCCGGCTGGACCCCGAGCAGGTCGGGACGCTCGCGGCCGAGGCGGCGGAGGCGGTCGAGGCGCTCGGCGACGACCTGGAGCTGCTGCCGACCCGCATCGCCCTCCTGTGCCGCACCGAGGCTTCGCCCGAGCGCCGCCTGGCCGGGCTGCGCCTGGCCGAGGGGCGGGCCCGCGCCGCCGGCTCCGCGCCGGCGCTGGTGAGCGCGCTGGTCCACCTCTCCGACGTGCTGTTCGAGCTGGGCCGGTACGCCGAGTCCGCCGACGCGGCAGCCGCCGGGGCGGCCGAGGCGCGCCGGGTCGGCGTCAGCCGCTCCACCGGCGCGTACCTGCTGTCGAACCAGGCCGAGGCGCTGATCGCCCTGGGCCGCTGGGACGAGGCCGACGCCGCCTGCGCGGAGGCGGCCCGGATCGACCTGCCGGGCGTGTCCGGCCTGCACTGGCTGCAGCTTCGCGCCGGGCTGAGGCTGGCCCGGGCCCACCCCGCCGCCGAGGAACTGGTGGACCGGGCACTGGCCTTCCTGGCCCGGCCCTACCTGTGGCCGAACCACCGGCTGCCGCTGCGGGAGCTGCGGATCGAGGCGGCGCTGGCGGCCGACGACCCGCCCGGGGCGGTACGCGCGGCCCACGCCGCGCTGGCCGACGAGCGGCTGCCGCAGCTTCCCCGGGAGGGTTGGCCGGTGCTCAGCGCCGTCGCCCGGACCGCCGCGCGGAGCGGGGACGCCGAACTGGCCGGGGCGGTGTCCGCCCTCGCCGCCGCGCTGCCGGCCCGCCATCCGGCCGAGCGGGCGCACGCCGCCCAGGTGGTGGCCCTCCTGGCCGCCGGCGGCGAGGAGCTTCCGGCGTGGCGTACGGCGGTCGCGGCGTGGCGGGCCGACGGGCAGCCGTACCCCCTCGCCCGGGCGCTGCTGTCGCTCGCGGAGGCGGCGGCAGCGGTGGGGGAGCGGGACGAGGTGGCGGCGGCGGTCGCCGAGGCCGCCGCGCTCGCCGACGGGTTGGGCGCGGCGCCGCTCGCGGGGCAGGCCGCCACCCTGGCCCGGCGGGTCGGCCTGCGCGGGGCGAGGCGGGGGCGTCCCGGCGCGGACCTGCTCACCCTGCGCGAGCGGGAGGTGCTGCGGCTGGTCGCCGAGGGCCAGAGCAACAGCCGGATCGCCGAGCGGCTCTTCATCTCGCCGAAGACGGCCAGCGTGCACGTCTCCCGGATCATCGCCAAGCTGGACGTGAGCAACCGCGTGGAGGCCGCCGCGCTGGCGCACCGCCTCGGCCTGCTCGGCGAGCCCACCGCGCCGCGCTGACGGCCGTCCGGCCGGCGGCCCGCCGGCGTCGTCCGCACCGCGGAGCGCACCGGCCCCGGCCACGCTCGACACCGTCCGGGTGGAGGTGCAGACCTTCGGGCGGTGCGCGCGACCGGGGCGAGTGCGCGGGGTCAGCGGCGGGGCAGGTAGATCCGCCAGCCGGGGACGGTGACCAGGTCGAGCGCGGCCGGATCGGTACGCCGGCGCTCGTCCAGGCGGGCGGCCAGCGGCGAGCCGGCCAGCGCGACCCAGGCCGGCGCGGCGGACCGCAGCACCGCCCGGCGGTACGGCAGGTACCGGTCGTGCCCGGGGCGCAGGTCGTCGTCGACGACCGCGCAGAGCACGTCCTCGCGGGTGGCGAAGATGAGCCGGTTGCAGGTCCAGTAGCCGCCGTACACGTGCCGGACACCCCGCTCGCGCAGCGCGGCGACCAGCCCGGCGTCGTCACCCTCGACGGCCACCCGGTGGCGGGCGCCCGGCACCGGCTGCCCGCCGCCGTCCGCACCCGCGTCGCGATCCTGTTCCAG
>NZ_JBFABB010000057.1:0-45141 GCF_040640035.1 Micromonospora sp. NPDC023633
CCGAACGAGATCCCGCTCATCCACCGCGGCAGCCAAACACCGCCACGACGCTCATACAAGCGACACGCCACAACGACTTAACAAAGCACTACTAGCCGGCGTCCGCGGCCAGCAACGGCGGACGCAGCCCGCGATCGGCCAACTCGTCGAGCATCTCCACCACCAGCGCCCACTTCGGGCGATGATGCTCGTCGGCAGCTATCCCGCACCGGGCCCGGCGAGCGACCGCATCGGGGCGGTCAGCCTCGTCAACGGCATGCTCGTCCCACGACGTCGGGAGAAACAACCGCCAATCCAGCGGGCACGACGCGGTGTCGGTGACCGCGTGAACACTCACCCCGATCTGGCAGTTCCCACCTTGCCCAACGTCCCCGAGTACTGCCGCGCCACGCCCGGTGAGCCCTTGCCGTCCTTCGGGAAGCCGGTGTCATCGACCACCCATGCCACCGGCTTGACCACGTCGGAAGCTCGGCGGGCCAGCCGCATCCGCACCGCCGTGGGGTGCGGGCGGCATCGGCGATGACGTAGGCGTCCCGGGCATCGGTCTTCGCCGTGCCCGGGTGCAGGTCAGCGATACGGCGCATGGCCAAGCCGGGCAGGTAGGCCACCTGATGTCCGGCCGCCCTCGCGACCGCGACCGGCAGGGCGCCGATCGAGGCCGGCTGGTCGACCACCACCAGCACGCGACCATAACGGGCGAGCTTGTCGAACAGTTGCCTCAGCCGGGCCTCGGTGTTCGGCAACGCCGCGTCGTGCAGCCGCTTGCCGTCCGGCGTCAACCCGACCGCGTGGTGATCACCCTTACCGACGTCCGAGCCCAGGTAGACGCCATATTCGTCGTGCACCAGACCTGCCTCCACACATCGCATCGTGGCCCCGGCCGCTGGTCCAGGCGTCGGACTGCCGGCAGCCCCGTTACGAAGAGACCTACCCCAAAACGGGTGGCCGTGTCCCTATCAGCGGTCCACCGACGCCACCCGGCCTGGCGACAACACCCCCGGATCATCCGAACGACAGGGGCAGGCAGTCATACCGGGCCGGGCGACCGAGGGTCCCCGGCTGGGGACGATCAAAAAGACCTCCGATCTCCCGTACGAGTCAAGGGCAGGAATGATGTAGCGGTGGAAACGGATGAGGCCCTGCGATTGGCTCGGTCGCAGTTGTGGTCGGACAGGGCCCGCGCCGGATGTCACCTGAGCACTGTCGTTGGGAGGGAGCCGGTAGACGCCGTGGTCCGGAGTCTCCTACTTGACCGCGCGAATACCGCGGTCACCGATGCGACCGCCGCGGCGCTATTGCGGCGTCGTGGCGCAGCCGGGCTGCGTCTACTTGCCGCAGCGTGGCATGTCGCGGAGCCGGAGCAAGGGGATCATCTGACCAGTTGCCTGAGTGCCGCCTTGTTCGAGCTGGCCTGCGCTGGGTCGGACGACCGCATGCGTTTCCGAGCCGTGCTGCAGAGTCTGCTGTCCGATCCTGACCCAGATACCCGTGCCGGCGCCCAAGACCTGCTTGATCGAGTCGCTCGGGCGCTACCGGACTGATCGTCACGGGCTTGCAAGCGCCCCGTGAGCGAATGCCTTGGCGGGGTCGTAGAGCTGGCCGGTTCCCAGGCAGTGGTGCAGGCAACCGAGGAGCCGGTTGAACAGGTTGCGCAGCGCTGCGGGGTGCCGGTCGCCGTGGTCGCGTCGACGTTGGTAGTGCTGCTTGGCAGGTTCGGCGTGGGTGGCGGCGACGAAGGCCCACAGGTAACCGGCCGCGGCGAGCCGGTCGTTCTTCACCTTGCGATGGGTGATGGAGATGCTGCGCCCGGACGCGCGGGTGACCGGGGCCGCGCCCGCGTACGCCTTCAACGCGCGGGCGTCGGCGAACCGGGCGCGGTCGTCGCCGATCTCGGCCAGGACGCGGGCGCCAGTCACGTCGGCCAGGCCAGGGAAGCTCGTCACGATCGCGTGGTCGGGATGCTGGCGGAACGCTTCACTGGTGGCCTCGGTGAGCTGGTCGACACTGGCGCATTCGACGTTCAGCGTCGCCAGCAGTGCCAGCGCCTGGGTGCCCATCGCTTCCTCCACGACGGCCGGCTGGCGCAGTTGCGGACGCCGCAGCTCCTGCTGCAGCTCAGCGGCCAGGTCCTCGATGCCGCGTTGGCGGCCGCCGCGGCGCAGCGCAGCCGCGATGCGCGTCGTGGACAACTTCGCAGCAGCGGCCGGCGTAGGGGCGATGGCCAGCACAGCCCGGGCGTCCGCACTGGTCAGATTGCCCTTCCTGCCGGTGAACGCGGCCAGGAACGTAGGAAAGTACTCCCGCAGCAGCGACCGTAACTCGTTCGATGCCCGGGTCCGCCGCCAGGTGGCATCCTGGTGAGCCCGAGCCAGCACGGCGATGGCCTGGACCAGCTCGCTGTCGTGCGGCAGCGGCCGATGGGCGTGCGCGTCGGTGCGCAGAATGTTGGCCAGCACCACCGCGTCGGCGTGGTCGGACTTCTTGCGAGACACCGAGTACCGCTCCCGATAGCGTGCCACCGCCATCGGGTTGATCGAGTACACCCGTCGCCCACTTGCGCGTAGCGCCGCGACCAGTAGCCCGCGCGGGGTCTCGATCGCCACCGGGATCGGGCAGTCGGTGTTGTCGCCGGCGGCGGCCAGCATCTCCACCAGCGTGGTAAATCCGTCCAGGTCATCGCCAATACGCCCCTTGGCGACCAGGCGACCGTGCTCGTCGACGAGAGCGATGTCGTGGTGCTGTTCCGCCCAGTCGATGCCGCAGTACACCGTCAACTCGTACTCCTCCCCATCTGTCAGTACAGGTGCGCAACCCTGGCGGAAACG
The DNA here is from genome assembly GCF_040640035.1 of Micromonospora sp. NPDC023633. NCBI lineage: Bacteria > Bacillati > Actinomycetota > Actinomycetes > Micromonosporales > Micromonosporaceae > Micromonospora > Micromonospora sp. NPDC023633. Next base: position 2,826 of record NZ_JBFABB010000057.1, read on the forward strand.
CGCGGCGCCCTAATGACGAGGCTCTGTGGCCTACCCTCCGATGAGCCGTTCGCGATCCCAGCGACCCGCACGGTCCCGGTCTTCGCAGTCAGAGCTCGTCGGCTCCCGGTATGCGAGGTGTTCGCCGTGCGGGCGGGCTGCAACCACGATCAACATCCTGCCCAAGGTCACGAGGTGGTCCGGCACCGCCGAGGTCCGCCGGTCTTGCACGAGACCTGGCTCGGTCCAGAGGTGTGCAGGCGTGTACTCAGCGAGCCGGACCACCCACGAACGGCTCGCCGAGCCCACGCTGCCGATCTTTTTGGAGACCTCAAGGGCCAGGTAACGGGCAGGCATCCCGTGGTCCACGGGGCCGTTCGGGATTCATTAGGTAACGGGGGGGGGATCTCACGTGCCTCGATGGGCTGCACGGTGTTACGGCGATGGACATCTATAGTGCCGAGACCGACCGGACAGTCCGGATCTTGGGTACACCGGCAGCTCCGTGGTTGCCCACACCAGAAGGAACGAGTCCATGTCCTACGTGACCCCATCAGAGTTCGTCGCGAAGATGATCGACGCGGGCGAGGCCAAAGTGTTCATGTCCACCCGGGACACGGTGATCCGTGCATACATGGCCGGTGCCATCCTCGCACTCGCTGCGGCGTTCGCGGTCACCATCACCGTGGAGACGGGTCAGCCCCTCGTCGGGGCCCTTCTCTTCCCCATCGGGTTCTGCTTGCTGTACCTGCTCGGGTTCGACCTCCTGACCGGTGTGTTCACCCTTGTTCCCCTCGCGCTGATCGACAGGCGACCGGGCGTCAGATTGCGCCTGGTCCTGCGCAACTGGGGCTTGGTCTTCGTCGGCAACTTCGCCGGCGCGCTCACCGTCGCGCTCATGATGGCCGTGATCCTGACCTTCGCCTTCAGCATGGACCCGAACGAGGTCGGCCAGCGGCTCGGCGCGATCGGCGCGTCGCGGACGGTCGGGTACGCCGACCATGGTGCCGCCGGGATGCTCACCCTCTTCATCCGCGGTGTCCTGTGCAACTGGATGGTCTCCACCGGCGTCGTCGCCGCGATGATCTCGACGTCGGTGTCGGGGAAGGTGATCGGCATGTGGATGCCGATCGTGGTCTTCTTCTACATGGGGTTCGAGCACTCGGTGGTGAACATGTTCCTGTTCCCGGCCGGCCTGATGCTCGGTGGCGACTTTTCGATCGCTGACTACCTGATGTGGAACGAGGTCCCCACAGTGGTCGGCAATCTGGTCGGCGGCTTGGTCTTCGTGGGGCTCGCCCTCTACGCGACGCACGCCCGCACAGGTGCGACCCGGAACCGCCCGCATCCCGAGAAGTCGGCATCCAGACCAAGGTGACGCGTGACGGGCTCGTTTGCCTCTCCAGATACCTTTGATGAGAAGCGTGCGGGTTCGGTGTCGTAGGAGCGCGTTGCGCATAGTGGCGATGCAGGTGCCTCGGGCGGCATCGATTCGCTCTCGGGGGTAGCGGCCTGCCGACCGCTTATGGCCCTCGAGCGTGACCGTGGGGTTGTCGAACTCGTCCTTGAGGTGCTCCCGGATCGCGTCGCAGGCCTGCTCTATCAGCGGCAACAGCCCCCGAGCCGTCCGGCCCGTACCCAGCCACGTCGACCACGACACCGAGGTCGGTGTCGGTCGGCGGTGTGTCTGCGTCTCCGTGCGCAACCGAATCGTCGATGTACGTGCGGGCACCGGGGAACGCGTCGAGCAGCGCCGCGTCCGAGCAGCCCTCGGCAACGCCGCGCCTCGCGCAGCTCCTCCAGCGTGACTTCCAGGTTCTTGCGGCCCTCTTCGAGCTGGTCTTCCAGGGACGTCGGCGTCCTCCCTCTGGCGTGAGTGTACGGATAGACCGGCCGGGGCCAGTCGTGCTCGAAGCCCGCCGAATTCGTCCATGCCGTAGCCCGGGTACGGGTCTTCGGTGGACAGCCGCAACTCGTCGCCACAGGCGTGGAGCCGGGTCGGCTGCTGGCGCTCGAAGTGCAGCCAGACGTGGAGAAGACCGGCGGCGCTGTCTGGGGCGCGTGCGCCCCGGTACCAGTGGCGGGCCTCGGTCTGCACGCCACCCGGCGGTTCCTTCTGCAGATGACGCGCCGATGCCACAAGCGGCAACTGGCGAACATCATCATCCGGCACATGTGGGCCGACGCCGCCCGCCTTTCCAGGCCCGCGACGCCAGCCTTGGCAACGGCCGCTTGGCAAGAGAGCTCCGAATCGCTCACCGCCCGCTACCGGCGGGCCGTGAAGGCCCGCGGCCACGTCCCCAACGAACAGGATGCTCTATCGGTCGGGATCGGCGCGCACACCGCTGCTCGACTCAACACCGCCGTGGTGGATGAGGCCATCGCCGCCCCGCGGTGCTCACCGAACACCGCGATGACCTCGTCCGCAGTCGCACCCAGATCGTCAACCGCCTGCATGCGCTGCTGGCCCAGCTCATTCCTGCCGGCCTGTCCCGCGGCCTGACCGCCGACAGCGCAGCCGCTGCGTTACGCAGCATCCGCCCACGTGCCGTGCTGGCCCGCACCATGCGCCAGGTCGCCGTGGAACTACTCGGCGAGCTGCGCCGCCTCGACCGGCGCATTGCCGAAGCAACAGCAACGCTGTCCGCCGCGGTCGCGGCCTCCGGCACCACACTGACCGATTTGCTCCGCATCGGAGACGTCACCGCCGCGAAGATCCTGGCCCGCTCCGGCGCCGTCAACAGGTTCCGGTCGGAGTCCGCGTTCGCCTCGTACTGCGGCGTCGCGCCGCTAGAAGTGTCATCCGGTGACATCCAACGCCACCGTCTTTCGCGCGCCGGCGACCGGCAGGGGAAGTCGCGGGTTGGCCCATCAGCGGTGGGCGTGTTCGGTGATCGTGTAGGCGAGGACACCCGTCGGCAGCCTAGGGGCGGCGGTTGTCGGCGGAAAGAGGGTGTTGACATTCCGTGACGGTGCCCCTAGCTTGCCTGGGTAGATAACTGACATGTCAGTGCGGTGTCAGTCCGGAGCCCGGGATGGGAACGATGCGAGAGCCCTACGACGTCACGTCATATTTCGAGTTCCTCGGCTACGGCCGGGGTGACCAGACCTACCACTGTGCCGACCTGACCAGCGTGATTGCATACTTTCGCGGCGACGAGGCGCAGCTCGAGGAGTTGTTGCGACCGACTCCCTTCACCCTGGCGGATGACCGGTTCGCGGTGTCGATCGCCGACTTCACCCGCAACTCGGGCGCCACGTACATCGACGCGGCGGTGATCCTTGCGGTGCGCTACGGCGATCTCGTCGGGGGCACGTACTACCACGAATTTGAGGACAAGCACGGCAGCGTGGCGGGTGGCCGGGAACTGTGGGGCTACCCCAAGCGGTACGCCAAGATCTGCTTCGAGGCCGACGCTCACGGAGCGCGTGCCGATGTCAGCAACGAGGGTGCATCCCTGTTCAGCCTAGACTTTACCTTCGACGACACGGTCGACGGCTCGGGCTGGGCCGGCCTGTCGCTGTATCCGCATCTTCAGGTCCGCGCGGTCCCTCAGTATGATGGGCCGACCTTTCAGAGCTTCGACATCCTCAGCCGTGACACCTCAAAGGACTACGTGTTGAAGACCCGGCGGTACGGCCGCGGTGCGGTGCGGTTCGGGGCGGCGTTGGCCGTCGCTGGACAGCCGCTGCACGCCGTTCCGCTGGGTGCCGAGCTGACGGTCGGTGACTACGCCTCCACGGCTGCGAATGGCGTGCCCACGCACGTCGCTGCCCTGGTGTGACGCTCGTGTCCGGCAACCCTCCGCCTCAGCGCCGTGGTGAAGACCGCGCAAGTGATGTGGCCTACCGCAGGCTGCGCGATCGCATCATCCGTATCGAGTACCAGCCACTGGAGCCGCTCAACGAGAAGCAGCTCAGCGACGAACTCGCGTTGGGGATCGCCCCGATCCGCGAGGCGCTGCGACGGCTGGAGTTCGACCGGCTGGTGACGATCTTTCCTCGGCGGGGCACGTTCGTGTCGGAGATTGGTATCCGCGATGATCAGGCGGTCCGCGAGGTCCGCTTAGAGATCGAGGGTACCGCCGCGCGACTGGCCGCAGAGCGGGCCACCACCGCCGAGCTGTCCCGGATCGTCGAGCTGGCCGAGGCCGCGCGGGGCGGGTGCAAGCTGGTCGAGCAGTTTGATCTGGACGCGCAGTTCCACCGCGCGGTTTACGCCGCCTGCCGTAACCGCTTCCTCGAAGGCACCCTCAGTCACTACTTCAACCTGTCACTGCGTATCTGGTATTTCTGCGCGAAGTCGTTCGAGCTGCCCGCCAGCATCGGTGTCCACCACTGCGACACGGCCTACGCGCTGCGAGACCGTGACGGTAAGCGGGCGGAGGCGTCCATCCGCCGGCACATCCTCAGCAACGCCGCCGACCTGAGCCTCATCTTCTCCGACAACGGGCTCTGACCGCGCGTCCTCGCGAACGCGGGGCGCCGGCTGCCCGTGGCGGCATCCCCCAGCCAACTTGAAGGAGGAAACGCGCCATGTTTCTGTCCAGAAGCACCCGGTTTATGGGCATTGGTCTTGCCCTTGTGCTCGCTGTTTCTGCCTGCGGCGGTGGCAACACCAGCGCCCCGAGCGCCGCCAAGGGCGCCGGAGGCTACGGCGAGTGCACAGTGCCGAACGAGCCGGCTCGCCACCATCTCCAGGCCGCAGTGCCGGGTCAGCTCACCATCAAGGTGCCCGTCCCGGCCGGCGCGGCGTACAAGGGCAACACGATCGAGCAGGTGAAGAGCGGCTACCTGTACTGCCTGTCCGCGCAGATCGCGCAGCGCGGTGGTCTGCCCAAGCTGGCTTTGGTGAACGTCTCCTACGACGCGCTGGTCAGCGGCACCGTCACCGGTTTCGACATCGCCCCCTACGACCTGTTCGCCACCGATGCGCGGAAGAAGGTAGCGGACTTCTCCGATCCCTACCTCACCGTCGACACCGGCGTGATGGTCAAGAAGGGCAGCAAGCTTACCCAGGAGACCATCAAGGACGCGAAGATCGGCGTACTCGTCGGGTCATTGCAGCTTGAGTTCATTAACAACACCCTCAAACCGACGAAGCAGCCCAGCATCTTCCAGTCGGAGCCGGACGCCTACGCCGCGCTGCGCGCCGGTCAGATCGACGCGGTGCTGCTCGACACCACCTCGACCATGCCGCAGACGGCGAAGAGCAACGGCGCGTTCGAGACCATCGCCAAGTACGCGGTCGGCGGGGGCCTGTGCATCCTGCTGCCCAAGGGCTCACCGAACAAGGCCGTCGTCAACCAGATCCTCGCCGACATGAAGAGCGACGGATCGTTGAAGGAGGTCTTCGCGACCTGGCTCAACCCGACGCTCGGCGGCGACCCGGCGCAGCTGCCCACCTGGACGGTCGGCTGATCATGGCGACAGTACCGGAAACGGGGACGGCACCGGGCGCGTCGCTCTCCCCCGATGGGCTGGCGCGTGCCGCCGCGCCGGCCCCGCCGCCGCGAACCCGGAGCCTGGCGATCATTAACACGGTGCTCGCCGTCCTGGCCGCGCTCGTCGTATGGCTGATCGTCGACGTGGTGTCCCGAAGTGTGGCACCGGTCGTGGCCGTGGCGATCGCGGTGGCGCTTGGCATTGTGACGGTGCTGGTGTTCGTGCGGGCCGGCCGTGCCTGGGCCCGCCGAGCTGACTCCCGTCGGCGGTGGGCGGCAGGCGACCATGTCGGCGCCCGCCGGGCGGCAGCCGGCTCCCGGGAAGCCGCGTGGAGCGGTCTGGGGCTGGCCGGCTTCATGGCAGTGGTGGTGGTCGCCGCGCTCTTCGTCACCGCGAACAACTCCGCCGTGGCGGCGACGTTCTTCCAGTGGGACCTGATCAGGTCCAGCTTCGGCGACATCGCCCGCGCGCTCAGCGTCAACCTGATCATCGCGCTCGGGGCGCAGTTGCTCTCGTCGGCGCTCGGGCTACTCCTAGCGCTGGCCCGACTGTTGCCGAGTCGGAGCGCGCGACCGCTGCGGCTGCTGGCCATCGGCTACATCGACCTATTTCGGGGCCTGCCCTCGATCGTGGTCATCTACCTGGTTTGCTTCGGCGTCCCGATCGCCGGAATCCCGGTGATCAGCGAGGCGCCGCCGATGCTCTACGCGGTCGTCGCGCTCAGCCTCACCTACGGCGCGTACAACGCCGAACTGTTCCGGTCGGGCATCGAGTCGGTGCACGCGAGCCAGACTTCGGCGGCGCTGTCGCTCGGACTGTCTCCGTTCTCGGTGAATCGGCTGATCGTGCTGCCGCAGGTGATGCGGCGCATCGCCCCGGCACTGTTGAGCGCCTTTGTCGCGCTTCAGAAGGACACCGCGCTGGTCAATGTCGTCGGCATCGTCGATTCATTCACTCAGGCGAAGATCTTCGCCAGCAACATGTTCAACCTCTCGGCGGTGACGGTGGTCTGCATCCTGTTCGTCATCATCACGATTCCGCAGACCCGGCTGGTCGACTACCTCATCGCCAGAACCGACAGCCGTACCCGAGGCAGGTCCTGATGGCACTGATCGAACTACGCAACGTGCGTAAGAGTTACGCCGACCTCGTGGTGCTGGCCAACATCGACCTGGACGTGGCGGCGCACCAGGTGGTCAGCCTGATCGGCGCATCCGGCTCGGGCAAGTCGACGCTGCTGCGTTGTGTCAACGGCCTAGAGGACATCCAGGGCGGCACGGTGTCGATCGACGGCGACGTGGTGTCCGGGCCCGGCGTCGACAAGGTCAGGCTCCGGCGTCAGGTCGGGATGGTGTTCCAGAGCTTCAACCTCTTTCCGCACATGAGCGTGCTTGCCAACTGCACGGTTGCACCCGTGACCACCCGGCAGTTCAGCAAAGCGGAAGCCGTCGAGCGGGCCCGGGAGATGCTGCGCCGGGTAGGGCTGGCCGACAAGGCCAATGCCTATCCCGACCAGCTCTCCGGCGGTCAGCAACAGCGGGTGGCGATCGCCCGCACGATGGTGATGCAGCCCCGGGTGTTGCTGCTCGACGAGATCACCTCCGCCCTCGACCCGGAGCTGGTGGTAGAGGTGCTCGACCTGGTCCGCGAACTGGCGGGCAATGGGATGACCATGCTGCTCACCACGCACGAGATGAACTTCGCCCGGGACATCTCCGACCAGGTCTGCTTCCTGTCGAACGGACAGATCATCGAACGCGGCAGCCCGGAGCAGATCTTCAATGCCCCGCAACAGCCCGAGACCCAGGCGTTTCTGCGTCGGGTCATCCAAGCCGGTCGCATGGGCTGATGCCCGTACCCACCCCTGTCAGGAGTAACGCAACCGTGTACGACCCGAACCAGTTCTTCGACTTTCTCGGCTACGGCCGCGGGGACCAGCTCTACACCTGCCCGGACCTGCGGACCCTGTCGGTCTACTGCCGCGGTGACCAAGAGCAGCTCGCCCGCCTGTTCGCCCCCACCCCGTTCACCCTCACCGACGACCGGTTCCTAGTCACCATCGCGGACTTCACCAACTGCTCTGCCGGGCCGTACTTCGATGCCGGCATCGTCTTCCCGGTCCGGTACGGCGACCACGAGGGCGCCAACTACTTCTTCGAGTGGGAGGACCAGTCCTGGAGTGTGGCACTCGGCCGGGAACTGTGGGGCTACCCGAAGAAGTTCGCCGACATCAGCCTCACGGCTGACGATGCCGGCATACGGGGTGCCGTGTCGCTGCGCAACGAACCCATCATCGACCTCGCGATCCGCTACGACGCGGACGCCGACGGTGCGGCATGGGACGGATTCCGTACCTTCCCCCACCTCCAAGTGCGGGCGGTGCCCCAGCCCAACGGTCCCGCCTTCCAGAGCTTCGACATCCTCAGCCGGGACACCTCGCCCAACTTCCTCGTCAAAGAACGCCGGTATGGCATCGGTGAGCTCTCCCTCGGGCAGTCCGTCGCGCTCGGCGACAACAAGCTGGAGGTGAGCGCCGTTCTGGGAGCCGAATATGTGATCGGTGACTACGCGATCACAAAGCAGAACGGCATCCCCGACGTCATCGCATCCCTGGTGTGACCCGAAACCTGCTGGAGAACCACATGGACGCCGTTACCCAGGTCCCCACGCCGCGTAACGAGCCGGTGCTCGACTACGCCCCCGGCTCGTCCGAGCGGGCCGCGCTCAACGCCCAACTCACCGCCCTGACGGCCCAGCCCATCGAGCTGCCCTGCGTTATCGGGGCCCGCCACTGGATGGGCGGCGGTGCCCGGCACGCGGTCGTCGCCCCACACCGGCACGCCCAGGTGCTCGGTGAATTCGCCGAGGCCACCACCGCTGACGCCAATGACGCGATCGCCGCCGCTGCCGCTGCAGCACCCGCCTGGCAGACCATGTCCTATGACGACCGGGCGGCGATCCTGCTGCGCGCCGCCGACCTGCTCGCCGGGCCGTGGCGGGCCCGCCTCAACGCCGCCACCATGCTCGGCCAAGGCAAGACCGCCATCCAGGCGGAGATCGACTCAGCCTGCGAGCTGATCGACTTCTGGCGCTACAACGTGGCGTTCGGCCGCCAGGTGCTGGCCGAGCAGCCGGTCTCCTCGCCCGGGGTGTGGAACCGGCTCGACCACCGGCCACTGGAAGGATTCGTCTACGCGATCACTCCGTTCAACTTCACCGCGATCGCCGGCAACCTGCCGACGGCTCCGGCGTTGATGGGGAACGTGGTGATCTGGAAGCCGTCGGAAACCCAGACACTGGCTGCATACCTCACGATGCAACTACTGCAGGAGGCTGGGCTGCCACCCGGGGTGATCAACCTCCTCACCGGCGACGGGCGGGCGGTGTCGCAGGTGGCGCTGGCCCATCCGGACCTGGCCGGCATCCACTTCACCGGCTCCACCCGAACCTTCCAGCACCTGTGGCGAGAGGTCGCGAGCAACCTGGGCACCTACCGCAGCTACCCCCGCATGGTGGGGGAGACCGGAGGAAAAGGCTTCGTGCTCGCCCACCCGTCCGCCGACATCGAGGCGCTCTGCACCGCGCTGATCCGGGGTGCCTTCGAATACAGCGGGCAGAAGTGCTCGGCGGCGTCTCGGGCCTACATCCCGGCGTCGTTGTGGGACGACCTGCGACCTGTCCTCGCCGCCGAGACCGAGGCACTGCCGATGGGCGACGTAACCGACTTCGGCAACTTCCTCGGCGCCGTCATCGACCGCCGGGCGTACGACCGGCTGGCCAGTGTGCTGCGTGACGCGGCCGGCGACCCGGCGGTGGAGGTGGTGGCTGGCGGGACCGCTGACGACAGTGTCGGCTACTTCGTCCGACCCACGGTGCTGCGGGTGGATAACTCGCGCCATCCGACGATGAGCACCGAGTACTTCGGTCCAATCCTTACCGTCTACGTCTACGACGACTCGACACCCGGGTGGTTCGAAGCCGTGCTCGACCTCGTGGACGACACCGGGCCGTACGGGTTGACCGGTGCCATCATCGCGCGTGACCGTGCGGCGGTGGGCCGTGCGACCCAGCGCCTTCGGTTCTCCGCCGGAAACTTCTACGTCAACGACAAGCCGACCGGTGCGGTGGTGGGGCAGCAGCCGTTCGGTGGCTCACGCGCCTCGGGCACCAATGACAAGGCCGGCTCACCACTGAACCTCCAAAGGTGGGTGTCGACTCGAACGGTCAAGGAAAGCTTCGTCCCACCCACCTCGGTTGCCTATCTTCATCAGAAGGCAGCACACGGCGGCTAGTGTCCTGAGTCGTTGATTAGTTGATTAAGAGGGCGCGTAAATAGGTCAGCGGGGATGAGTTGGGCAGGAGACGGGCACAGACATCAGTGATCATGAAGGTTCCTACGCCTAGTGATCACTGGAACTCCTGTGCCCGCTGTCCCATCAGCGCTGAGCGACCCCTTGTGGGACCAGTTCGCCGCGCTGCTGCCACCCCGTCCCGGTACCGATCCCACCCATCCGCTGGGCTGTCACCGCCGGCGTATAGCCGACCGGATCGTGTTCGACAAGTTGCTGCAGGTGCTGCGGTTCGGCTGCTCCTACCAGGGCATCGCCGACTCGACCTGCTCGGCCACCACGATCCGCAACCGCCGCGACGAGTGGATCCAGTTGGGCGTGTTCGCCCAGCTCAAGACGATCCGTGCTGAACGCCTATGACCGTCTCGTCGGGCTGCTGCTGGACGACCTCGCCGTCGACGGGTGCATCACCAAGGCGCCCGGCGGTGGCGAGGTCGCCGGCCGTTCACCGGTCGACCGCGGCAAGCAAGGCATGAAACGTAGATCGGTGCGCCGTCCGGACGGGCGGCCCGGATCGACTTCAACGCGGCCAGGGTGTTCGCCGCGGACCTGCGGGTGCGGATGACACCCATAACTGGTCGTGCGGGGGGACGGGGCTTTCGCCGGCCGGGCCAGCACCAGGCCGGCCATGGACAGCACCGTGCAGGCGATCATGAGCAGCGCCATGGGTACGGCGGTGTCCTGCCCGCCGAGACCGGCGATCGGCGCGATCACACCTGCGGCCACCCACGTGACGAAGCCGAGCATCGCCGACCCGGTGCCTGGATGCTCAGGCACCTCCGCCGATGCCAGCGCGCCGCCGTTGGGGCCGATCAGCCCCTGCGCGGTCATCAGTACGAAGAAACAAACGATCACTAGCAGCAGCGGCGTACCCAGCCACAGCGCGCCCGCCAGCATCGCCACACCGGCGCCGAGCGCGGCGACCTGCCCGGCCAGGATGACCTTGCGGGTGGCGACCCGGCCCGCGAGGCGGGCAGCGACCAGCGCCGCCACCGTCATGCCGGCCGCGTTGGCGGCGAAGTCGATCGAGTACGCGACCGGTGACAGGCCGTTCATCGACTGGAGCACGAACGCCGACGTCGCCACGTATGCGAAGATCGCACCCATTCCCGAGCCGCTGACCAACACGTACCCGACGTAGCGCCGTCGGGCGAGGATCTGCCGGCCGGCGATCGCGAACGTACGCAGACCGCCGGCGTGCCGCCGGTGCGGCGGCAGCGACTCGGGCACCGCCAGTAGCACCGCCACCACCATCGCCACACCCAGGGCCGCCACCGCCCAGAACGACATCCGCCAGCCGGAAAGCTGCAGAATGACCGCGCCGAGCAGCGGCCCGGCGATCGGCGCGATCCCACCCACACCGGCGATCACGTTGAGCACCCGGACCAGCCGGGCACCGCGCGCCAGGTCGACGATCACCGCCCGGCCGATCACCATCGCCCATCCGCCGGCGAAGCCCTGGACGAACCGGGCGGTCATCATGACGCCGATCGACGGCGTCAGGGCGCACACCACGGAGGCGATGGTCATCACGACCACCGCGGCCAACAGCAGCCGACGCCGGCCGTACTGATCGGAGACCGGCCCGCCGATCAGCTGACCCAGCGCCATTCCGACGAAGAACGTGGTCAGCGTGAGCTGCACCTGCGTCGCCGTCGCCGACAGGTCACCGGCGACATCTGGGAAGGCCGGCACGTACATGTCGGTCGCCAGCGGCGCGATCCCGGTCAAAAAGATCACCGTGGTGATCAGGGCAGTGGTGAGCCGGGCCTGACGCCGCACCTGATCCAAGGGCGGCTGTTCGACGAGAGCTGCAGTCATGCCCCCAGCACACGCGCCGCGTGCGGTGGGAGGAAGTCATCGATGATGGGTGTACCGACAGTACGTCCCAGGTCAGCGGTGTGCGTCGTACCGTCGAAGGCATGAACAGCCGAGCCGAGGTACACGACTTCCTCACCACGCGTCGGGCGAAGATCACCCCGGAGTAGGCGGGCCTGCCGGCTGGCGGACAACGTCGTGTGCCCGGGCTGCGGCGCAGTGAGGTCGCCGCGCTGGCCGGCATGAGCGTCGAGTACTACGCGAAGCTGGAACGCGGCGCGCTGGCTGGCGTCTCCGCAGGGGTGCTCGAGGCGATCGCCCGTGCCCTGCAACTCGACGACGCCGAACGGGCCCACCTCATGCGCCTGGCACAGGAGGCCAGCGGTACCAGCGCTTTGGTGCGGCCCAGCCGCCGCCCCAAGCAGTGGACCGTACGGCCCGGCCTGCAATGGACCCTGGACACGATCACCGCTCCGGCGATCGTAGTCAACAACCGGCAGGACCTGCTCGCCGCGAACCTGCTCGGCCGGGCCATGTACAGCGATGTCTACGCCGGCGCCCACGGCGTGCCCAACTTCGGGCGGTTCACCTTCCTCGACAGCGCCGCCCATCGCTTCTACCCCGACTGGAACCTCGCCGCCGACATGACCGTGGCGAACCTGCGCACCGCCGCCGGCAAGGACCCGCACGACAAAGGCCTGCACGACCTGGTCGGCGAACTGTCCACCCGCAGCGAGGACTTCCGCCGCCGCTGGGGCGCCCACAACGTCCGCACCCACGGAACCGGCCAGAAGACCTTCCACCACCAGGTCGTCGGTGACCTCGAACTGGCCTACGAGACGATGGATCTGCGGGCCGAGGGCGGTGCCGGTATGACGATCTACGCCGCCGAACCCGGCTCACCGACCGCCCAGGCCCTCACCTTGCTCGCGTCCTGGGCCGCCACCAACGAAAGCACACTCGCTGCATCGCAGCGGTAGCTCGAATTCCCGCCCCTCCCGCGGTTGGTACACCGCGGCGCCGATCCCGCAGCGCGGACCCTCGCGGTCATGTTCACCGCCATCCTCTGGTCGGCCGGGCGCTCCGAGATAGGACTGGGCAGCACCTTCGTGCTGTGGCTGCCCGCAGCCGACCACACCGCCGCGACTCCGCCACCCACTGGCAATCCCCTGCCGTAAACATCGATGGCCTGATCGTTGGGCAGGCCGGGGTGCCCAACCGCTTCCAACACCTTAGAAGCCCCGCCGCCGGTGAGTTCGCGCACGAGGGGCGACAACGGCCTCCGCGGCTCTAGATCCCGCCGACGCGACGAACAGGGGTTCCCTGCCGGTACACCCACCGTCAGGAACTCCCCGCCCGTCGGTTGACGCAGTTTGCTGATAACCAGCGTGCGGTACGGCCGCAGCGCGACCCAGCTGGGCCACCGGCCGGAAACGGAGCCCAACGGCTGCCCGCCACACCCCCTCGTGCGAAGAGAAGGAACCAACGAACAATGGCAACCAAACTCAAGATCGCCCCGCGTACGCTGGTGCTTCCCCTCGTCCTCGCGGTTGCGCTGCTGGTCGCCGCGTTCTCATTCGCCCAGCCCAGCATGGCCCATCGCGACACGTCGCCTTTGGTGGGCGGATGGCTTATGACCTCCTTGGAGGTCGGCACCCCGGGCAACCTGCGACCCGTGCCGTACTCCGGCCAGATCATCTTCACCAGGTCCGGCACCATGTCGGTGCAGGCCATGAACCCCGACGCGAGCGCGCCGGACACTCCGTACACGATCAACGGATACGAAGCCTTCTACGGGACTGTCGCCGTCAACAAGGCCGCCGGCACGTTCGTCGTGACCGTTGAGTCGTCAGCGGTGCGCAACCTCATCGGACAGCGCCTGACGCGCGTCTTCAAAGTCTCTGGTGACCGGCTGGTCCTGACGCCGACGGACCCGGCAGAAGGCTGGCGCGTCACCTACCGGCGCTTCTGATCGCAGCAGGGTTGGCGGGTCACCGACCAGCGCTCGTGATCACAGAGGGCCGCGGCCGGCAGCGGGTCACCGCCACCGAGCGCGTCACTGCCAGATCTGAGCACACAACTGAGCGCGATCGACCCCGCTGAAGAGGACGCCCTGTCTGGACCACTACGGCAGGACTCCCTTGCTCCCGCGAGATAGGGCCGCCGGGTCCGACCACCCCCAACTTCCGAGAGGATCGACTCCACATGCGCTTCACCAGAAGCACCGCACCGCACGCTCACACCGGCACCCGCCTCGGCAGGCTGGCGGCGGCGTTCCTCGCTGTCGCTGTGACGCTCATCGTGGTTCCTGCCAATGCCGCGCAGGCTCACCACGGGTTCGACGACTTCGACACCGATCGTCTCTACTACATCGCGGGCGCCGTCTCGGAGGTTCGCTGGGGCGACCCGCACTCCTACTTCAGGCTGACTCTGGAAAACGATCGCCCCGCGGACACGCCTGAACTGGCCCTGCCTGAGCAGTTGCAGGCTCCAGAAGACAGCGGCCCGATCAACCATGCCCCGTCGTACAGCGGCTCCCATGACGAGCTGGAAGTCGTCATCGCACCGCCGACCTACACGGGAATGTGGGGTCTCGACCGTCCGCTCGCCGACGGCGAGCGGGTTGAAGCGGTCGGCTACATCGGCAGGAGTCATGACGACGAGTTCCGTCCGGTCGTGTTCTGGTTCGAGGACGGGCAGCCGGTCAACCAGGTGCTCGGCAGTGAACTGCCGGCGAGGCCGCTGCCGGTTCCGTACCCCGAGAGCGACGATCCGGCCGACCGGAACCAGGATGCGACGGCTGCTGCGGAGGATTCCGACGGTACGTCTCCGATTCTGGTGTGGGGCACGGTCGGCGTCGTCCTGGTGATCGGCGTGGTGGGCGGGACGCTCTACCTGCGGGCGCGCTCGCGTCGGGCGTGAGGGCGCTCGTCATGGACGGCTTCTTCTCCTGGCTCGAGGACGGCCCGCTTGCCGAAGCCATCCGTGGTACGGCCTACCTGTATCCGGTGCTCGGGAGCTTCCACATCATCGGTATCGCCCTGCTCATCGGCCCGGCTGCGGCCTTCGATCTTCGGCTGCTGGGGCTCGGGCAGCGGAAGTTGCGGGTGACTACTGTGGCCGGCTATCTCCTGCCGTTGTCACGCCTGGGATTCGTGGTAGCGGCGGTCACTGGCATCCTCATGTTCCTGCCCGGCGCGAGCCTCATGGCTGAACGTGGCAGCGCTCCGTGGAAGCTCGGCCTCCTGCTGATCGCGGGTCTGAACATCCTGATCTTCCACAGGCGCACCTACCGCGGTGTCTCCGACTGGGACTTGAACGAGCCCTCGCCTGTGCCGGCCCGGACCGCCGCGGTCGTCTCCCTGACGTCATGGACGGGTGTCACGGTCGCGGGCAGCCTCCTGGCCTACACCTGACCCGGCACAGCGAGGTTGCGCGAGAGCGGGATCGGCGAGGCGGTCGTACCGAGGCCGTCGGCTTCCACTTGGTCGAGGTGGGCGCACCTGTTTTCGGTCTCGCCGGTACGGGTCCGAGGGTGTCGGTGGCGATGTGCCGCTTGCGTCCCTTGATCATCTTCGCCGCGTCGATGCCCTGGCTGGACTCGCCGACGTTGCTGGAAGTCTTCACGCTCTGCGAGTCCGGGACCGCCGCTGACGGGCTTTCGCGGCGGCCCCGGGCCGCCCGGACCCGCTCCCGCAGCAGATCGTGGATCCGCTGCGTCGTTCCGTCGGCCTCCCACTTGGCGTAGTAGTGGTACACCGTCTTCGCTGGCGGGAAGTCGTGCGGCAGGTACTCCCAGGCGATCCCCGTCCTGGTCACGTACAGGATCGCGTTGACGATCTCCCGCAGGTCATGCACCGGCCGGCTGATCCCCAAACCCACCCGCGCCGCCCGCCACGCGGTCAGCACCGGCTCGATCAACGCCCACCGCTCATCCGACAAGTCCGACCGATACCCATGCCGCTGCACGCCCACGTGACGATCAACGAAACAGCCCCATCACCGCAACGGCCGAACGTGAATCAGCCACTACGCGGATCAGATGCCCTCTAGGTCAGTAGGATCGTTCGGGGCGGCTCTCGCTCAGGCTAGGGCGCGCCGGTGGTGGACGCGACTGTGTCCGACCGCGGCCGGTGTGGCGGGCCGGCCAAGCGCCGCCCGAAGCGCACGCCCCCGCGCTCACGGATCTGGCTCAGAAGGCGTACAGGTCCAGGGCGATCCCGTCCGGTCCCCCGGAGTGGCTGACCGCGACCCAGTCGTCCCCGACCCCGGCTAGCCAACCGGGGTACCGGCCGAGCTGGCGACCGGTCGACGCGTCATAAACGAGCACGACCGGTCGTTTCTCTACCGCGCCGCTGACCGCCACGAGGCGTCTGGTCACGCTCGACCGCCAGCTCGCCGAGGTGCCGGACAAGCCCGGGTCCGGCGCGGTCCACCGCGTCGCGCCCGTGGCCATGTCGAGCAGGGCCAGTTCGCCCTCGTCGGCGGTGCGCCGCACCAGCACGGACCGGTCGTCGCCGTCGATCGGCACGCCGGAGGTGACGCCCTCCCACTGCGTCCTGCCGGTCCGCAGGTCGACCACCTGGGGCCGGCCGGCGGCGGTGACCGCGACGAGCCGGGTGCCGGCCCCGATCAGGGTCAGCCCACTGCCGTTGTGCGCCAGGACCTTGGCACACTCCCCGTCCTCGCGACGCCCGCTGAAGACCTCGCCGGACCAGCCTCTGGCGCCCGTGGCCGCGTTGACGGTGGCGATGCCGACCGTGCACCGCCGGTCGCCCCGGGGCGGATCGTTATCGGTGGTTACCAGCAGGCCGTCGGCGACGAAGCCGTACCAGGCCCGGCTCGGCAACCGGCCGGCGCCGACCTTGCCGGTGGTGGCCGCGACGGTCGTGTAGGTACGCCCGTTCAGCCGCACCGCCACGTACCGCCCGGCGGGCGCGGCATACGGCACCCGGACACCGAGCGCCTCGTCGCTCACCCGGGCGAACCGGTCGGCGGGCAGTTTCCACAGTTCGCGACCGTCGCGGACGTCCCGGGCGATGACGACACACTTCGCGGACTGTCCGGTGCCGACGCACTCCCGGTCGTACACGACCTGTTGCTGGACGACGACGTCCTGGGTGTCCTCGGCCCGCCAGCGGGTGGCGCCGGTGGCCGCGTCGAGCACCTCCAGCGGCCCTCCGTTGCTGGCGCTGACGACGATCAGGCTGCCGGCGACCGCGTACTGGTAGCTCACCGGGAACGGGTGACGCCACCGGTCCTGCCCCGTGGAGCGGTCTACCGCCCGCAGTTCGCGCCCGTCCGGCACGACGATGACCTGGCCGAGCTGCGTCAACGGCTGCTCGAGCCGGCCGGCCGTCACCGACCAGGTGGGCTCCGGGCCCTCCCGTTGCGCTCCGGTCTCACTGCCGCGCAGGCTCTCCTGGGTCACCTCGACCCGCGGCGCAGGCCGCACGGGCGGCTCCGCCCGGGGCCTGGTGCAAGCGGTGAGACCGACGAGCAGGCTCAAAGCTGCCCCTGCCAGGCTCCAACGGGGTGGACGGCGCGACGGCGACAACGGTCTCTCCCTCGATCGGCGGCAGTGCCCACCATAGGGGCCCGTGTCGAAGTCGCTCACAGCCACTCGTTGATGGCGGCGAGGTGGATGGTGGCTTCGTAGCGGACCGCGAGTCTGTCGGAGCGGGTGGCCCGGCCCGGTTCCGCTTGAGGCGGTCGATGCCGCACTCCACGGCGAGGACGTTGCTGGTAGACGTGTGGGTCGAAGGTCGGTGGCCGGCCCCCTTGGATCCCTTGGCCCGCCGGTGGGGGTCCTGATCGGTCTTGCTCGGGATGGTCGCGGCGATGCCTCGCCGGCGCAGATATCGCCGGTTGGCTTTCGATGTGTACGCCTTGTCGGCCAGCACTCGGTATGGTCGGGTCCTGGGACAGCCGGTGACCAGGCGAGGAACGCGAATGGCGGCCAGGACCGGGATGAACTGCGGACTGTCGCCTCGATGCCCGGCGGTCAGCACGACCGCCAGAGGTCCTCGCTCCGCTGCCGATCGTCGGCGGCACGGGCTCGCCCGTACGCCCGCTGGCCTTAATGCGACAGACCGGGCAGCACAACTGGCCTGAGTGATCATGGTGATGGCCGGGATGCGCTGATCATCGGCGTCAGGTGGGCGTGCTGCCGTGGGTGCCGGACCGCGTCTTCACCCCGGACTGCCCGGATCCCCTCGTGCACCTGCTCGTACAGGACAACGAGCTTCCCGTCGGGCTGAACATCACCAATCACCCCCAGTTTGTTACCGCGACGCTGGCAGGAACGGCAGACGCGGGAAACGGATCGAGGAGGGACGGGCCGCCATCCCTCCCCGATGTCGACCGGCAGCCTCAGGACAGGAACTTGTGCAGGGCCGCCTCGATGGTGCCGGTATCCGGCGGGGCGTACGCCTTCTTGGTGTTCTTGTTGTACGACGAGATGAAGGTCGGGCATCGGCTCGCCGGGCCGCTGACGGTGCCGCCGTCGCCGATCTTCTCGGCGGTCTTCGCCGCGTGGAAGGTGAGCTTGTAGCGCGACGAGACGTAGTCGATGGTGACCCGGTGGTGGAGAGTGTCGGTGTATTCGCACTCGAGGGGCGTGGCTTCGCTGCCTCCCACGAACTCCAGGCAGGCGACGACTGACACCGCTTCGAAGTCGGTGTTCTTGGCGGAGTACGGCTTGTTCGAGGCGATCGACACTGACGACCAGAGTGCCGGCCGGTCGGGGGAGTTCGCGAAGGTGTAGACCTTCGCGCTCGACGGCCCAGCGTAGGGCGCCGCGTTGAGGATTGGCTTGCCTTCACAGACGTTGCCGAGGTCGTTGTCGTAGCGGGCGGTCACCGCATTGTCGGGCGCGGACTCTTCGGGGGTGGGGGTGGCGTCTGTGCCCGGCTCGCTGCGGGTTGTGCTCGGGGTGGGCCTGTGCCACCCGTGTCCTCGATCCGGTTGAACGTGCGCCACCCCCGTGCTCTGCTTTCGGGAGACAGAAGCCTCCCGGTTTGTTCACGTCTCTTGAGGAGGGACTACGTGCGAAGCGCCGACGAGCGTGACACCGCCGCCCGAGGTCCGGTGAGACCGCCGAGGAGCCGGTCGGCCGGGAACCGCACCTTCGCGTACCTGGTTATGCTCGGCTGGCACGGACTGGTGATCATCGCCTACTTCGTCCTCCTCGACCGGCAATCCGGAATGAGGGTGTCGTATGGCAACTCACCGTGGGAAGACATGCTGATCTTCGGGGTCACTGTCGGTGCACCGGTACTTCTCGGCACCCTGCTGGCAGGTTTGATCCTGCTCCGGAGACTCCTAACAAGAAGCCGGATCAACTCGGCGATCGCGCTCGGCACCGCCGCCGCGTCCCCGACGCTCCTGTTTGTGGCGGCGGCCGCTGGCCCTGTCCTGCGCTGAGTGCGCTGGTGAGCCGCACCCTTGGGTCCCCGTCAGACCTGCATTGCGCACCTCGCTCAGATCTCGATGATCCCGACACGCCTGTACGAGGAATCACGCCGCGCGTCACTGAACGCATAATTCCTCTTATCCGGGGCCCTCGTGGCGCTGCACCGGCACCTCGACCGGTGCGCCCTGTCCGCCAACACCATCAAGGCGTACCGGGCCCGCGTCCGCGCGTACGGCGCATGGCTCGCCGCGCACGCCCGCGACCACCCGGACGCCTTCGTCGACCAGGTCGGCGCCGAGGCCGCCGTCACCGCCTGGCGCCGGCACCTCGTTGCCACCAAGGGCAGCCCGTCCACCGTCAATCAGGCGCTCGCCGCCATCGACCTGCTCTACGAGACCGGCGCCGCGGCCTACGGCTGAAGGTCAAGCGGGCCCGGCCCTGCTCGGCCACGCCTCCCTCGACACCACCGCCCGCTACTTCCGAGCCGGCACCGCCGAGCAAGCCGGCGTCGGTGGGCGTATGTGGGAGATCGAGTGGCTGGTGGCCCGGTGCGGGCGAAGGCCGGGCAGCGGCATACGTGTGAACTTCCACTCGGGCTCGCTTATGACACTGGCCCGGTCGAAACATCCACCACGACAGATAGCTGAGCTGGCGCATTGGGCATATCTCGCTACTCACGATGGTTGTCCGCCCGCCGAGACGTCGGCGCGGCCCCACCGCCCATGGACGCCATGCAGGGTGATCCGGCCGAGCGGATCGGGAATCGTCGGATCGGTCGCCAGGCGGCCGGCGTGTGGCTCCATGCCGAGCATCGTTCGGAGCAACAGCATGGGTGTGCCCGTCGACCACGCCTGCGGACTACACGCGGTGGGGTACTGGACGGGGTATTTGGTCAGCTCCCGGTCGTAGCCGGCGAATGCCTCCGGTAGGCGCCCCTGGAAGTACTGCGCCGCATCGATGATCGCTTCCGCGATCCGCCCGGCCTGTTCGGCGAAGCCGTAGCGCCGGAGCCCCCAGGCGATGATCGAGTTGTCGAATGGCCAGACCGTGCCGACGTGATAGCCGACCGGGTTGTACCGTCCCTCACCCTGCGCCAGTGTGCGTACGCCCCAGCCGGAGAAGAGTTTCGGTCCGGTCAGGTGGGCGGCGATCGCGCTGGCGCGGGACTCCTCGACGATGCCGCTCCAGAGCAGGTGACCGATGTTCGAGGAGAGCGCGTCCACCGGCCGGCCGTCGGTGTCGAGGGCCAACGCATAGAATTCACGGTCCGCGACCCAGTAGTCGCGGTTGAACCGGTGCTTGAGATCCGCCGCCTGTGCTTCGAGCGCGTCGGCGTACGCCGGATCGTTCCAGAACTCCCGGGCCAGCCGGGCGCCGCGAATCTTCGCGTCGTAGGCGTAGCCCTGCAGTTCACAGGTTGCCCGGGGCAGCCCCGGCAACGTCCCGTCGTGGTATGAGATGGAGTCCCAGGAGTCCTTCCAGCACTGGTTGTCCAGCCCGGTCTGCTCATTCCGACGCTGGTACCACAGGTAGCCGTTGCCCATGATGTCGCCGTACTCGTCGATCCAGTCCAGCGCGGCCCGCGCGACCGGCTCGAGGTGCCGCACCAGGGCGGCGTCGCCGGTCCAGCGCTCGTACTCGTCGAGCAGCACCACGAACAGGGGAGTGGCGTCAGCCGAGCCGTAGTACGGCGAGTGGGGCTGCTCTGCGAACGCGACCGTCTCCCCGTACCGCACCTCGTGCAAGATCTTGCCGGGCTCCTCCTCGCCGAAGTCGTCCAGCCTGCTGCCCTGCAGAGCTCCTAGTACCTGCAGCGTCGTGGCCGCGAGGCCCGGCACGAACGGCAGCGCCTGCAGAGACACGAAGATGCTGTCGCGACCGAAGATGCTCATGAACCATGGCAGCCCGGCCGCCGGAACACTCTCCCCGCCGGCGATCAGCGGCATGAACCGTAGCGCGGCAAGGTCGACCAGCCCGCGCTGATATGCCGTCGCCAGCGACTCGTTGTCGCACTCGAGCCGTGGTGCGCGACGCAGCCAGACCTCGAGGTCCTGGCGCATCTGTGGCCTCGTCCGACCGGGCCGGCCCTGAAGGGTCACGCGAATGTCCCGCCCGTCCGGTCCCACCGTCTCGACACGTATCTCGGCGCCCCACTGACCGTGGGGTTCGAGCCTGACGGTGAAGGTCAGGCCCCGTTCGTCAACAAGGGCGGGCGGGTTACTCGTGATGACGCTCTCGCGGCGGAAGGTCCCCCGCTGATAGCCGAGACGCAGACAGCCGTTCTCGATTCGGGTGTAGTAGCTCCCCTTCTTCTGCCGTACGTCCTTGATCTCGAACAGGTCGGCGAAGTCGCTGCTGGCGTCGACGCGGATGCACACGTCGACCGGCTCCCGCTCATGGTTGAGGACGGTCAGTTGCTCGTGCATGCTGCCGATGATCGAACGTTGGCGGATCACGGACAGCTCGGGTTCGATGCGGGGCGACGGGGCGACGGGGACCAGGAAGTAACGCGTCTCGTAGTACTCCAGCTCATCAACCGTCAGTGCCTGCAGCCGTTCGCCGTTGACGCTCAACTGCCAGGTCGACAGGAATCGTGTGTCGAACGAGAAGAGACCGGTCGGAAACGTGGGCGACGCGACGATGTCGCCGTTGGAGTCGCTCACCACGAATGTGCCGCCGTCCAGAATTCTGACGAGATCCGTGCTCATGGCCGGTGCTCCCGACCACTGCCGGCCCGCGGGTGGCGTGCCCCAGGCGGACCGGGGAAAATGCGTTCAAAGCGGGCCAGCAACATCAGATCACCCTCAACCATGACCTCGTTTCGCAGCCATGCCCGCCGCATACGTTCGCGGCCGGTCACCATGACGTCGAACAGCGCCTGATCGGTGCGAGCGACGCAGTCGGCCCCGCGTTCCTCCCGCGACACCCGGACCTCCCCGTTCCTGATCTCCACGAACCAGTGGTTCGTCCGGTGATCCTGGCTAAGGCTAAACAGGATCGTGCCCTCCGTCTTCTCCAGCAGGGGCTCATGCCCTCGCCTGCGAACCGCCTCGAAGAACTCGCCGGTCGGATCCCGAATGGGTGCTCACCCCCTATGCGACACGCCACCCTTCACCCGGAAGTAGACCCCCTCGACGGCGTCGTATCCGGGGTTACCCACAGGAGGTACATTCCGGGGGTTACCCACAAGAGGTGAACCGACACGTGCGGAGCCCGTAGCGATGGCGATCAAGGAGTCACGAGGTTCATGGCGTCGAACTACCACCGAGCTGCCGGGGGTATTGTTGATCGAATTGCACGGTTCCGGTGGGCCAGCAGGCCGCCGACGGTCGTGGCGGCGCCGGCTATCACCATCATGATCACCATCGGAGCGATGGATCCGTTGGTCGCGCCGGTAAGGAAAAGCGCTGGAATTGGCAAAAGTGCGCCACCGATGAGCACTGCGATGGTGATGCTGGTCGCTACACCGATATAGCGAAACTTGACTGGAAACAGGTCTGCCGTCAGTGCCGGCGCTACCCCGCTGAAGATCCCGTACGAGACGGCTCCGACCATCATCGCCGCCAGCAGTTCCGGCACGGACGATGCGCCGACCAGCCAATACGATGGCGCCGCCCAGAGGATCAACCAGACGCCGGAAACGATGATTGCCCGTTCCCTGCCCCACCGGTCCCCGTAATAGGCGCTCACGATGGCAACGATGACTATGACGGTCGCGGTCGGCACCAGTCCGAGTTGCACCCTGGAGACGGGCAGAGTCGGTACGTAGACTTTGACGTATGCAAGTAGGCTTGTCAGGTACGCATAGGCGAAGGCGGCCGGGCCAATCCCCATCAAGATCCCAATCGCAACGGGCCGGGGCGCTTCCCGAAGGAGCGTTCGGATCTGGCCGGCGCCGGCGGTTCGTCTGACGTTTGGACCCTTCGTCGCGGCGACGAACTCTGGCGTCTCCGCCAGTCGGGAACGAAACAGCAGGCCGACGATCACCAGCAGCGCGCTGAACAAGAATGGAAGTCGCCACCCCCACACCTCGAATACCGCCGGACCCACGGCGACGTTGACCACCATCAGCGTCACCGCGACGATCAGGATCCCCAACGGGAAGCCAATTTGTGGGAACGACCCATATAAAGTCCGCCGATGCGGCGGCGCATACTCGACGGCAACCACCACCGCTCCCGGATATTCGCCACCGACGGCCATCCCTTGCGCCAGTCGGAGTGCGACCAAGAGGAGGGGTGCGGTTATACCGATGGCCGAGTACGTCGGAAGCAGTCCGATGCCGACGGTCGCCACACCCATCATGGCAAGGGACCCGAGAAGGGCAGGTCGCCTGCCGGCACGGTCACCGATGCGGGCGAACAGTGCAGCACCCAGCGGCCGCATGAAGAAGGCAACAGCATGACTGGAGAAGGCAGCCACGGTGCCAAGCCAAGGGTGAAAACCGGGAAAGAAGAGCGGGCCAAAAACCGTTGCCGCAATGAACGCATAGAGCAGGAAATCATAAATTTCGATCGCCGTGCCGATCATCGCGACGAACGCGACCTGTCGCGGCGTCAGGAAGGTCTTCGGCATCAAACCCCCAGATACGGCTACTTCCTGCAGCTAGCTTCGATGAACATCGTTACCTTTCCACTCCAGTCGAAAGCATCGTGACCTTCCCACTTATGCCGAAGGTAAACACCGACTTTCTTGCTGCCCTGTCCGTGCGAAGCCTTCTGGCACGTCCACCAGGCCGACCAGATCGAGACAGCATCGTTTAGCCCTGAGCCGACCGAAGAACATCAAACCCCTCCGGGAAACCGGGGAAACCTCACCGCCGTGTCGTGGACGTGCCGCCTGGCCCGCACCTCACCAATCTGCGAAAGCTGAGTATGGGCGGGCCTGATGGACATCCGGATGCCGCAGATGGACGGGTGGCCGCGACCCCGGCCATCATCGATGCCCGGCTGCCGGTGCGGGTGCTGATCCTGACCACCTTCGACTTGGACGAGTACGTGGTGGGGGTTGCGCGCCGGGGCGAGCGGCGTATAACTGGCCAACGACGTGCCGGAGGAGGTGGTGGCGGTGATCTGCAGGGTGGCGGCCGGGGACGCGGTGGTCGCCCCACGCAACCTGAAGCGGCTGCTGGACCGCTTCGCCGACGTGCTGCCGGACCCGTCGGCGGCGCTGCCGAAGGCGCTGAGCGCGCTGACCGAGCGGGAGCGGGAGGTGCTGGTGCAGGTGGACCGGGGGTGTCCAACGCCAAGATCGCCCGGGCGTTGTCGGTCAGCGAGACTACGATCAAGACCCACGTCGGGCACGTGCTGACCAAGCTGCGGCTGCGCGACCGGGTGCAGGCCGCCGTGCTGGCGTACGAGTCGGTCTGGCGCAGCCCCGGCGGTGAGGTCGTCGCGCCCTGTCAGCGGCAACGGTCAGCGCGGCGATGCCCCCAGGCTCGGCTGCCGACCTGCGTGCGACTCTGGTGCCACCTTCCCGATCGCGTCGACGCGGCCCCACCGTCCCGGAATGTCGAGCAGTTCGAGCCGGCCGAACCGGTCGGGCAGCGCCGGCGCCACCCTCAAGTCGGCACCGTACGGCTCGAGGCCGAGCAGCGTACGCACCAACAGCAGCGGCGCTCCGGTGGCCAGAGCCTGCGGGCTGTTCGCGGCCGGGTACCGCACCGGGTGCCTCGTCAACTCGCGGTCGTAACCCCCGAAGGCCTCCGGCAACTGCCCGTCGAAGTAGTGGGCGGCGTCGATGATGCCCTCGGCGATGCGTCCCGCCTCGCGGGTGAAGCCGTAGCGGCGCAGACCCCAGGCGATGAACGAGTTGTCGAACGGCCAAACGGTGCCGACCTGGTAGCCCAGCGGGTTGTACCGCCCCTCCCCGTCGGCCAGGGTGCGCACGCCCCAGCCGGAGAAGAGCCGGGGGCCGAGCAGGTGTTCGGCGATCTTCGCGGCCCTTGACTCGTCGACGATGCCGCTCCACAGCAGGTGGCCGATGTTCGAGGACAGCGCGTCGACCTGGCGGCCGTCGCGGTCGAGGGCGAGGGCGTAGTACTCACCGTCGCGGACCCAGAAGTCCCGGTTGAAGCGCTGCTTGAGCTCGGCCGCCTGCCGTTCCAGTCGGTCGGCGTACGCCGGGTCGTGCCAGAACTCGCGGGCCAGCCGGGCGCCGCGGATCTTGGCGTCATAGGCGTAGCCCTGCAGCTCGCAGGTGGCGCGGGGGAGCCCCGGGAGCCGGCCGTCGCGGTAGGAGATGGCGTTCCAGGCTTCCTTCCAGCACTGGTTTTCCAGCCCGGTCTGCTCGTTGCGGCGCTGGTACCAGAGGTAGCCGTTGTCCATCATGTCGCCGTACTCGTCGATCCAGTGCAGGGCCGCCCGCGCCTCGTCCTCGTACTCCCGCACCAGCGCGACGTCCCCGGTCCAGCGCTCGTACTCGTCGAGCAGGATTACGAACAGCGGCGTGATGTCGGCGCCGCCGTAGTACGGCAACGTCGGCTGCTCCTCGAACGCCGCCACCTCGCCGAGGCGCGCCTCGCGCAGGATCTTTCCGGGCTCCTCGTCGCGGAAGTCGTCCAGCACGGTGCCCTGGTTGATCCCCAGAACGCGCAGCGTCGTAGCGGCGAGGCCCGGTGCGACGGGCAGTGCCTGCAAGCTGGTGAGAATGCTGTCGCGGCCGACGAGGGTCGCCGCCCACGGCAGGCCGGCGGCGGGCATCGCCTGACCCGGAAGCGCCAGCGTCGGGTACTGCAACGCGACAAGGTCCACGAGGCTGCGCCGGTACGCCGTGCTCAACGCGTCCCAGTCGCACGTCAGGCGCGGCGCGTCGCCGAGCAGCCCGTCGAGATCGTGCTGGGGTCTCTGCCTGGCTCCTTGGCGACGCTGAGACAGATGATCGCGAACATCCTGCCCGTCCGGGCGCAGCACCAGCGCCCGCACGTGCAGGGTCGTGGTCCACTCTTCCTGCGATCCGAGCCGGATGTGGTACGTCAACCCGTGCTCGTCGATCCGGGCCGGCTCGGTCGTGGAGATCAGCGTCTCGCGCCGGAACTTCTCCCGCTCATAGCCCAGACGCAGACGACCGTCCTCGGCACGCCTGTAGATCCGACCCACCGGCTCCCGCGGTTGCCCGAGCACGCCCAGTGGGGAGAAGTCGCTGTCCACCTCCACCCGGACGGCGAGATCGGCTGGTTCCGCGGCATGGTTGAGCACCGTCAACCGTTCCTCGAAGCTGGCGGCCAACGATCGCTCGCGGATCACCGACACCTTGGCGTCCACGTAATGCGTCGGCGTGCCGGGCACCAGGAAGAACCGCACCTCGAAATAGGATCGGTCGTCCCTAGCCAGCGCGCTCAACCGTTCACCGTTGACAGTGAGCCGCCACCGCGACAGGAACCGGGTGTCGAACGAGAAGAACCCGACCGGCACTGACGGTACGGCTTCGATGTCGCCGCCACCGTCGCTCAGTACGAAACTGTTGCCGTACAGGATCCTGATCAGGTCCGATTCCATCTCTTCCCCTCACGATCGCGGGCGATGGTCCGCGGATGGCGCGCCCCGGGCGGCCCGGGGAAGAGCCGCTCCAGCAGGATGACGAACTGGAACTGTCCTTCACTCGTAATATCGTTTCGAACCCACGCCGGCAGCGGTTTGGCCTCGCCCCGAGCCATCCGGTCGAAAAAGGCGTCGGCGGTGCGGATGACGGTGTCCGCGTCGCGATCCTCCCGCGACACCCGCACATCACCCTTGGTGATGGCCACAAACCAGTGGTCGATCCCATGGTCGTGCTCGATGTCGAACCGGATTGTTGCCGTGGTCTTCCGCAACAGCCGTTCCCGTCCATGGCGGCCGAGTTCATCGAAGAACTCTTCCGACGCATCAGACATGGCACCACCCCCCCGCAGAAAATCCGGCGGACCAAGACCAGCATCACTTGGATCAGGGGTGGGGGCCTCACCCGGAACGGATGAACTTGGCGGGAGGCGCGGTGAACTCACCCGATCCGGGTGATGCCGCAGGCCCCGTTCGCGGTCAGGCACGTTTCCGCCGTCGCGGACGACGCCTCACGTTCCGGGAGAGGGCCTCTGTGAGGGCGAGCCCGGCCACCGTCGACGTTCCGGGCACGGGCGCGCGGAACAACGGGCGGGGCCGTCGACGACCGAGATCGTTACCTCGCTGCCCTGGCAGGGAGTGCCAAGTTGACGTCTGATCTTGGTTGTTGAGGTGGTCAGTGGTTGGCGGGGGTGAGCCGGCCCTCGCAGGCGATCTGGAAGGCGTTCAGGGGTGCTTTCCAGCGCATGGCCCAACGCCGGCGGTCTGCGCCGGTCGAGTCCTTGGGCGGCCTGCTCGCGCTGGCTGTTCCTGACCCGCTGGTGGCGGTCGACGCGACCCTGCGCGCCGTGGGGCGGTCTGGAGTATCGGGTTCGAGGGTCGGGCCGGTGGTGCCGCCAGCGCCAGTCGCCGGGGCCGCAGCCGCCTCTCGTCTCTCACCGTCACGCCCACGCTGCCGCGACGGTACGGCGCGGGTCGAGTCGGGCTGGCACACTCGCCGCATGACAGGATCCATCATCCGGGCCGAAGTCGAGTCTGGTGCCACGTACGACGACCCGACCGAGGAGCTACTGCTCGATCTCGCCGAGCGGGTCCACTCGATGGGCGAGGAGTTCCTGGTTGTCAATCGCACTGGCGCCCCCGACGGGCAGACCTTCATCCAGTGCGCTGAGACCAGGGATGACGACGGGATGTGGCGCCTGGTCGTCGAGTACCGCGAAGGCGGGCCGGACCGCCACTTCCGGGCGTACGTCGACGAACTGGATGTGCTCCAGTCGGTCATCACCGGTTGGGCGGCCGGCCGGCTCGACTGGCGCGGCGGCCTCGAATGGGAGCGGCACACGTTCGATCAATGAGTTGCCATCGAACCCGGCACAACCGGACCATTCAAGATCTGTAAAGGTATGGAGCAACGCCAGTAGGCTCCAGAGGATGGCGTGGTGAGCGAGTCGGACCGTGGGCCGGTCCCGTGGACCCAGGTGTACCGGACTACCAGTTGGGCGACCAACTTCGCGTCGACACCATCCGCCGGCTGTCCCGGCCCGTTCTTCGCCACCACGTCAGGATCCTCCTGCATCGATGGCCGTGATGGCGGCGTCGGCAACGGCGCCGCGCCAAACAGCCTCTATCAGCGAAGACTCCGACTTCATAGGTCAGGCGCGGGTTGAGCCGTCCGGACCGGGGATGGCTGACCAGGCGAGCCTGCCGCCGATGATCGTGGCGGCAACCCGAGTCGAGAACCGATGACCGGAGAACGGTGTGTTCCGGGCCAGGCTGGCCAGTCGGGCCGCGTCGACCGTCCAGTCGGCGTCGGTGGAGACCAGGCACAGCGTGGCGGGCATGCCTACCTGGAGCGGATCCCCGCAGCCGACAGCTGTTCCGCCGATCGCCGCGGGCCGGATGGCCATCGCCTCGGCCAGGCGGCGCCATGACATGAGGCCCGTGCGCACCATGGTCTCCGCGACGACCGGCAGCGCGGTCTCCAGTCCGAGCATGCCGGGTGGCGCCTCGCACCAGGGACGGTTCTTGGTGGCGGCGGGGTGTGGCGCGTGATCGGTGGCGACCACGTCGATGACCCCCTCGGCGAGTGCTTTTCGCAGGGCCGTCACGTCCTGGGCGCTCCGCAGCGGCGGGTTGACCTTGTAGCGGGTGTCGCCGGTGCGTATCAGTTCGTCGGTGAGCAGGAGATGGTGCGGGGTGACCTCCGCGGTGACTGGCCAGCCTCGCGATTTGGCCCAGCGGATTATCTCCACGCTGCCTTGCGTCGAGACATGGCAGATGTGCAGCGGGGTGTCGTCCGCGCCCGCAAGCACGCAGTCTCGGGCGATAATCGCCTCTTCGGCGACGGCGGGCCATCCGGGCAGGCCCAACTCGCGGGCGACCGCCCCGTCGTTGGCCTGGGCGTTCGGGCTCAGTGGCGAGGACTGGGCGTGCTGGGCGATGAACCCGCCGACGTCGGCCGCCCGGCGCAGCGCCTGTCGCATCAACGCGGGGTCCTCCACACACCGGCCGTCGTCGGAGAACATCCGGGTGCGGGCGGCCGAGGCGGCCATTGCCTCAATCGGTGCCAGCGTGGTGCCGTCGAGGCCGACGGTGACCGCGCCCACGGGCTGTACCTGGCAGTGTGCGGTGCGTTCGGCCACCTCGGCGACGTACTCCACGCGTCGCGGATCATCCGCCACCGGCTGGGTGTTCGCCATGGCGAACACCGTCACGTAGCCGCCCTTGGCCGCCGCGAGCGTGCCGGTGGCGATCGTCTCCGCGTCCTCCGCACCGGGTTGACGCAGGTGGGTGTGCAGGTCGGTGAGCGCAGGCAGAGCGATCAGGCCATGGCAGTCGATGCTGTGGACGGCGGGTCCCTGCCCGGCGGGGTCGAGCGCGGCGATCCGGCCGTTGTCGATCAGCAGGTCCACCGGTTCCTCGCCGTAGGGTCGTACGCCCCGCAGCACGGTGGGTGGCAGCAGCGGTTGCCGTGGCAGCGGGCGCAGGTTCCAGCCGGGCTCAGTCATCCGCGGGTCCCCACTTGAAGACCGGCCCGTCCAGGCATACCAGAGGAGCTTCGGTCCCCATGCTCCGTTGCCCTGAGGAGCAGCCGTGGCAGTATCCGAGGCCGCACGCCATGTGCGCCTCGACGGACACCTGCACCTCCGCATCCCACCGTCTTCCGAGGTCGGCGGCGAGATCGGTCAGCCGTTGCGAGCCGCAGGTGAGGATGAGCTGCGGAGGATCGGCGGCCAACGTCGAGGTGAGCAGGGTGGACAGGAAGTCCGGATCGCTGGTCCCGTCCGCGTCGGTGACCTGGTGCAGGTGCTCGACACCGCCCCGGCGCAGGACGTCGGCGCCGATCAGCACTCCAGGATGGCGGGCACTGATGACGGCGACGGTCGTACCGCCACGGCCGGCGTTGACCGCGGCGACCATGGTCAGCGAACAGGTGCCGATGCCCCGGCCCAGCAGCAGTACCCGGCTGGTCGCGGAGGAAAGGTGAAACCCCTGCCCGAGCGGACCGGTCGCGAGCATGGTCTCGCCGACGGCGAAGGTGGCGAGCCGGCGCGTACCGCCGCCGACGACGCCGTAGATCACGTCGATCGTGCCGTGTTCGGGCGCGGTGTCGTAAATCGCCATCGGCCGCGGCAGGACGGGGGCGGTTTCGTCGGCGCGCGCCGCCGTGAGCATCACGAACTGGCCGGGTTGGGCGCGGATGGCGATGGTCGGGGCGTGCAGGCGGAGGAACCGGTACCGGTCGCCGACCGGTTCGTGGCGCAGGACCGGCGCGTGGTGCCAGGTGGGTGGGGGCCGGTGCGCCAGCGGCAGGTCGAGCGGGACGAGCCGCCCGCCAGTGGTGTTCAGCACGACCCCTCCGCCGGCGATGTCGTGGTCAGTTCGTGATCGAGGGCGAGCAGGCTGCGGGCGAGCAGGTCGGTTCCGGCGGCGAGATCCGCGCTGCTTGTCCACTCCTCGGGGACGTGACTCAGCCCGGCCCGGCTCGGCACGAAGATCATTCCTGCGGGCACCACCTTGTTGATCATCTGGCTGTCGTGGCTGGCGCCGCTGGGCAGGACCCGGTACGCCGTCCCCGTGGCGGTGCAGGTCTCGGCGATCCGGCGGCGCAGCCAGATCGGCAGCACCACCGGGGAGGCGTCGCCGAGCAACTCGATGTCCAGGCTCACCCCGCGTCGCCCGCAGATGGCGCGGGCACCGTGGATCAGCTCGGTCGCAGTCGACCGCTGCCGGTCGCTGTCCACATCGCGGATGTCCACGTAGAGCCGAGCCTCGCCGGGGATCGTGGTGATCGAGCCCGGTTCGAGTTCCAGCCGGCCGACCGTGGCCCGAGTGCCGTGGTGCCGGGGGTCGGTTGCGATGCTTTCGGCGAGGAGCGTGATCTCCGCCGCGGCCGTCATGGCGTCGGCCCGCTGGTGCATCGGCGTTCCGCCGGTGTGCGAGGCGCGGCCGTGCAGGTCGAGGCGGAACCGGGTGCTGCCGGAGATGAGGTCGACGATGCCGATCGGCACGCCCTGGGCTTCGAGCACGCCACCCTGCTCGATGTGTAGCTCCACGAACGCCGCCCAGTCGTCCGCGCGCCACCGCGCTTCCTCGACGCGGTTCGGATCGAGACCGACAGCCCGCATGGCCTCGGCGAGACTCACTCCGTGGACGTCCCGCCGGTCGGCCAGATCGGACGAGCTCAGCAGGCCCGCCGCGATCCGGCTGCCGGTGCACGCCTGGCCGAACCGGGCGCCCTCCTCACCGGCGAACGCCACGAACCTGATCGGATGGGTGTGCCGTACGTCCGCCTCGACGAGAAGCCGGGCGACCTCCATGGCGGCCACCACCCCGGCGATGCCGTCGAACCGTCCGGCCCGCGGCACGCTGTCCAGGTGGGAGCCGGTGCCGATGGCGGGGGCGGGCCCGGCATCGCCGGGCCGTTCGGCGTAGCTGTTGCCCGCCGCGTCGGTCCATGTTCGCAGGCCCAGCGCGGAGAGCTGGTCGGTGAACATCCGGTGCGCCGCGCGTTCCAACGGGGTGTACGCGAGTCGCGTCACGCCGTCGGTGCTCTCGCTGATCTCGGCGAACTCCGCCAGCAGGTCGGCCAACCGGCTGGCGTCGGCCAGGGGCAGGGCGACGTCGACGGTGTCCAGGCTCATCGCTGTGTCCGCGAGGAAGCTGCGGCGGTGACGACCGGGGTGCCGTCAACCGCTGCCAGGACCGCGTCGGTGACGGGTAGCGCCGCCGCGACCGCCACCACCTCGGCTTGGGCATGGGCGAGCAGGAGCCGGAGCGCCGGCAGCGCCGACATGTCGTGCCAGGAGGCGGCGAGAAGCGCGACGCGTGCTCCGGGGGCCGGGGCCGGGCTCAGCGAGAGCAGCCCAGAGTCTTCGTAGATGCGCACGGTGGGGAGGTCCAGCTCCCGGGAGACGACGTGGGCCAGCACGCCGTCGTCGAGGTTGTCCCGCACGGCCACCACCGTCGGTGTGTACGGCCGCAGCGCGTCGGCGATCGCCGCGCCGACGAGTTCGACGGCCGCCGCGGCACCGGCACGGTCGGCCGTGACGGCCCGGTGGAGTTCGTCGACAGCTGCGGCGAGCTGGCTCGCCGGTGTTGGGTGAGTGTTCATGGCGTTCGTGGCGCGGTGACCCTCGGCGTTGGCCATGGGAAGGAAGCGCCGTCCCCCTTTCAGGAATCAGTGGACCGACAGCGGTCGGAGTCTGGGTGAAGCGGTGGAAACTGGGTCACGCTTGTTGTACGTCGACTGTGCCCTGGCGGTCCCGGACTCGCGGCTGATCGGGGATGTGCAGGTCCGCCGGGGTGAACAGAGCCCGGACGGGGCAGCGGGCCGCAGCCTCGCCCTGGCCGCCGCTGCGGTCGACGGCCGCCAGTACGGCAGGCACCACCACACCGCGGTCCCGAAGCGCGTGGACGGCGGTGGTGGCCCGTGAGCCGGACATGATCACGTCCTCGACGAGGACGACGCGTTCGCCCGCATGCAGTTCCCCCTCAATCTGCGTCGGGTGTTCGCCGGCAGCAGGGGTGGGGACCACCGCGAAGGGCAGACCGGTCTCCAGGGACAGGGCGGTGACGAGCGGTGTCACCTCCGCCCGGGCGGCCAGCCGGTCCGTTGTGGCGTCCAGCAGGTCGGCCATCAGGGCGGCCATGCGCCGCAGGATCGTCGGGCGGGTTTCGAACAAGAAGACATCTATGTAGACGTCGATCGGGCCGGCCGGGGCGAGGGTGAACTCGCCGGGCAGGCACGCCGCGGCGCGCAGATCGCGGGCAAGTTCCAGCCAACGTTGGTGGCGGTTTTGGAAGGCGGTCGTGTCGCCGGTGCCGATGGTGCTGGGGGCGGCTCTGTTCATGGGGTCCCTCGGTAGGTCGCGGTGCTGTCCGTCTGGTCGGCATCGGTGATCAGCGGTGACGGGGTGAACTCACTGCTGTAGCCGAGTTCGGCGCTGAGCCGGGCCGCCGTGACGAGCACCAGATGAGTCGCCCGGGCCCGGGCGACTGGATCACGCATCCGGTCGGCGGCCGCAGCGAGCGTGATGCTCGCGCAGGTCGCGCCGGTGGACGAGCGAACTGGCGCGGCCACCGCCCACACGCCTCGGTCCAGCTCGTCGTCGCAGACGTCGTAGCCTCGAGCCCGGACGACCGCGAGGTGTTCGACCACGGCGTCCGGGGTGGCCGGGGTGTCCGGGGTGAACGCGGTGAGCGGCCGTTCCGCGAGCAGCGCGCGGACGATGTCTGTGTCCATATCGGCGAGGAGAGCGCGGGCGGACGCCGCCGCGTGCAGCGGCATTTCCTGGCCGATCCGGACGAACAGTCGCAGCGGGTGCACGCTCTCGATGAGAGCGATGCAGACCACCCGGTTGCCGACCAGTTCGGCGAGGAATACCGTCTCCCCGGACTCGGCGGCCGCGGCGGCCACCGCAGGGTGCGGGGCGACCAGTGTGGAGGTGCGGCGGCTGTTCTGTTCAGCCAGTTGGCGGGCGGCGGGGCCGAGGAAGTAACGGCGGTTGACCGGGGATCGGGCGACGAACTCCTGTTCGGCCAGGACCGCCAGTAGCCGGTGCGCGCTGCCGAGCGGGATGTCGAGGGTCTCGTGTAGGTCCTTCATGCTCATCCCGTCGCCGTGGTGGGCGAGGGTCCGCAGAATTTCCAGCGCTCTGACGACCGGTTGCACGCTGTCTCCTTCGAATTGGCTCGGTGGGCTCAGACCCGTAGTGAGCCGACGACTTCCGAGACGGACATGGTGCCCGATGCGGCCAGCAGCGGCCCGAGCTCCCGCACGATCTCCGCCATGGCGTACGGGCGGGCGAAGTTGGCCGTCCCGACCTGGACTGCGCTCGCCCCAGCGAGGAGGAATTCCAGGACGTCCCGCGCCGAGCTGATGCCGCCGCAGCCGATGACCGGGATGTCGACCGCGCGGGCGGCCTGCCAGACCAGGCGCAGCGCGATCGGTTTCACCGCGGGTCCGGACAGTCCGCCGACGCCGTTGCCGAGTACGGCCGTACGGCGGGTGGCGTCCACGCTCATCGCCGGGAAGGTGTTGGCCACTGTGATGGCCGTGGCACCGGCGCGCTCCGCGGCGTGGGCGATGTCCACGATCGACGTCACGTTCGGGGTGAGTTTGACGAACACCGGTACGTGCGAGCGGGCCACCACACCGGACACGACCCGCTCGACCGTGGCCGCGTCGGTGCCGATGGCCAGGCCGCCGTGTTCGAGGTTGGGGCAGGAGACGTTCACCTCGAGCGCTGCGGCGCCGTGGCCGGCCAGTTGCTCCGTCGCCGTCCAGTACTCCGCCACGGTCAGCCCGCCGACGCTGATGATGGTGGGTACGTCGGTGGCGAGGTAACGGGGGAGTAGGCGGGAGCGGAATTCGTCGATACCCGGACTGGGGATGCCGACGCTGTTGAGCATTCCGTCGGGAGTCTCGGTGATGCGGTGTGCGGGATTGCCGGAGCGCACCGCGGCGAAGACGGTCTTCGTAACCAGCGCGCCCAGCTCGTCCAGCGGCACCAGCGTGCCGAGTTCCGGGCCGAAACAGCCGGACGCGGGCATGACCGGGTTACTCAGCCGGATATCACCGAGAGTTACCGTTAAATCGATGCTGGCTCGTTGTTCCTGGGTCCAGAACCGAGCTCTCGAGTCGGCCTCGCCGCCCGGGATGGCGACTGAAATACCCGAGTTGTCGGTTGAGGCATGCAGTCTTGTTTCCACTACGCGGATGTACCTCTTCCGTCTGGGAAGAGTCGACTATGCGTCACCGGCCGTGGTTCGTCAAGGGGTGGAGAACTCTGCCCGGGGAAGCGCCAGAGCTTTCGCATCGCTCTGAGAGTCGGCGCGTTTCAGCATGTGGAAAGCGGTGTGGTCAAGCGCTGTTCGCTAGTCATGATGCGGGCTTCCCGCCGGAAAGGCTTCCGCTCTCCGGCTACTCAGCGCAGTCTCCGGGACCGCTGACCCGGTCTGGAGGGCGCGCATCAGAGTGCCGTGAGTGCCCAGGCGGTCCGGGTGGCTTCCGACTGGCCGAAGTTAAGTTTCTGTTTCGCTAGGCGACGGTCACGCGTGCCGGTGACGCCAACGAGCGTTGGCCGGGTCCGAGGTTATCAACACGTATTGACTACCCCATGTGATGGACGTATCTTCGGCTCTCCTTCCCCCGGAGGTGTTCATGAAGGTGACTCGAGCCGATGTGGCCAGGTGGGCGCAGACCTCGCCGTCGGTGGTCAGCTATGTGCTCAACGGCGGTCCACGCCCGGTCGCACCAGCCACCCGGGCCCGGGTCGAGGCAGCCATCCGGGACCTCGGATACCGCCCGAACCGCGTGGCCCAGGCGCTCCGCCGTACCCGCAGCGGCTTCCTCGGCCTGTTGATGCCGGACGGCGGCAACCCCTTCTTCGCCGAGCTGGCCAACGCCATCGAGACCGAGGCGGCACGCCGCGGAAAGCTGCTGTTCCTGCTGCACTCCGACGGCGGCGAGGAGGGCGAGCGACTCGCCGCCATGGGGGATGTCCGGGCCGAGGGGGTGCTGTGGGTGCCGCACCACGAGAGCCCGTCGACCGCATCCGCCCTGGCCAACTCGCCCTGCCCGGTGGTGGTCCTCGACCGAGTGCCGGCCGATGCGGCGACCGGGTACGACTCGGTCGCGGTGGACCACCACCAGGGCGCCCGGCTGGCCACCAGCCATCTGGTCGAGCACGGCTTCCGGCAGGTGTCGTGCCTGTCCGGCCCGAGCGAGACCATCGTCGGGCGCGACCGGACATCTGGTTGGCGGCAGGCGCTGGCCGACCACGGCATCACCGACGGCGTGTGGGAGGTACCGGCGGACTTCACCCCGGAGGGCGGACGGGCGGCCGGGAACGAACTGCTCGACCGGTTGACCTTCCCGGCCGCCGTCTTCGTCGCCTCGGACCGGCAGGCGCTCGGCCTGCTGCGCGCCGTGCGCGAACGGGGACTCGACGTACCGCGAGACATCGCCATCGTGTCCTTCGACGGCACGGACGTCAGCGCCTACACCACGCCACCGCTGTCCACCATGCGGCAGCCCCTGCCGGCGCTCGCGGCCGGCGCCCTGACGCTTCTCGAGGAGCGAATACGCGACCCGTACCGACCGGCGCGGCACATCGCCCTGCCCGCCGAGCCCGTGTTCCGAACAAGTTGTGGATGTGGACAGCCATGAGTGTGCCAACCGGAAACCCCACCGCCGAACGCCGTTCCCCACAGGCCGCGCAGGAAACTCTGCTGCGGCTGTCGCAGATCACCAAGGAGTACCGGTCCGACCGGGGCAAGGTGGTGCGCGCGCTCCACGAGGTGTCCCTCGACGTGCGGCAGGGCGAGATCCTCGCCATCATCGGCGCGTCCGGCTGCGGCAAGTCCACCCTGCTGCGGATCATGGCGGGCCTCGACACCATCACCTCCGGGCAGACGGAGTGGTCACGCCGGCCGACACCCGGCCGAGACATCGGTTACGTCTTCCAGGAGCCCGTCCTGCTGCCCTGGCGCAGCGTCCTGCGTAACGCCTGCATCGCCCCGGAGACGTTGAAGGAGCCGCGGCAGCAGTACGAGCCTCGGGTACGCGAACTGCTGAGCCTGGTCGGACTGACCGACTTCGCCGACGCGCTGCCGCGCGAACTCTCCGGCGGAATGCGGCAGCGGACCTCGATCGTGCGGGCGCTCGCCCACGATCCGATGCTGTTGCTGATGGACGAGCCCTTCGGCGCACTCGACCAGATCACCCGGGAGAAGCTGCACGACGATCTGCTCAACATCTGGACCGCGACCGGCAAGACCATCGTGTTCGTGACGCACAGCGTCGACGAGGCCACCTACCTCGCCGACCGGGTGGTCGTGCTCTCACCCCGCCCCGGCCGGGTACGCGCGGTCCACGACGTCCCCCTGCCCCGGCCCCGCGACGCGCGGACGAAGCTCGATCCGCGGTTCGCGGAGTTCCAGGCCATGCTGCGGGGGGAACTGTGACGGTTCAGACCTCGACACCCGAGCCGACGGCACCGGCCGTCGCGCCGGCACCGGGTGGTTGGTCGCGACGCGGCCGCCTGCGACTCGTGGTCAAGCCCTTCGTGGCGCTGCTGTACGTCCTCGTGATCGTCGGCGCCTGGGCCGCGTACCAGGCGGTGGCGGACGTCCCGCGGTACCTGCTCGCCAGCCCGACCGAGGTCGGATCGCAACTGCTGGACCTGGTACGGACCGGAACGCTGTGGACCCACCTGGGATACACGGTCCGCAACATCGGTGTCGGCTTCGCGATCGGGGCGGTGATCGGCGCGGCGCTGGGAGTGGCGGTCTCCCGGTCGCAGGTCGTCGACGCGATGCTCTCCCCGTTTCTCGTCGTGTTCCAGGCGATGCCGAAGATCGCGCTCGCGCCCATGTTGGTGCTCTGGTTCGGCCTCGGCCTGACCAGCCAGCTTGTGCTCATCGTGAGCCTGTCCTTCTTCCCGATCCTGGTCGGCACCGCCACCGGGCTGCGGCAGGTGAACCCGGGCTACCGGGACCTCGCCACGATCGTCGGGATGAACCCGGTAGCCCGACTGTTCCGCATCGACATCCGCGCAGCGTCGCCGTCGATCTTCGCCGCCGCCCGGGTGGCCGCCGTCGACGCCATGACCGGAGCGGTCCTCGCCGAGTGGATCTCCTCAAGCCAGGGACTCGGCTACCTCCTGGTCGAGGCCAACTCCTCCTACCAGGTCCCCATGCTGATGGCCTCGATCGTGGTGATCGTGGCTGTCGGACTCGCCCTCTACCAACTGGTCTCCTACGTGGAGGCCCGCGCCCTGCGGTGGCGCGATCCCGTCACGGCCTGATCACACGACCTGTCCGTCGTGGGCCGCCCCCCATCGAACTGGAATACGAGGTACACCCATGCGCTCCATGACCCGTAGATCCCTCCTTGCCGGTATCGCCGCCAGCACCGTCATCGCCCTCACCGCCGGCTGCGGCGGCGTCGAGGCCCCCGGCGGCGGCACCGACGGTGGCACGACCAAGGTCAGCATCCAGATCGACGGCGCCGCCGCCCCCTACTACGCGCCGCTGTACTGGGCCAAGGAACAGGGCTACTTCACCAAGCAGAACCTCGACGTCGAATTCCTGTACGCCGACGCCGCGACTATCACCAAGAACGTGGCCGCCAACAACGTCCAGTTCGGCTTCCCGAACGCTGACAGCGTGATCCAGGCGGTGGCCAACGGCGTGCCGGACCTCGTCGTGCACACCACGTACCAGCAGGGCATCGGTGCACTGCTCACCCTCGCCGACTCCGGCATCACCAGCCCGGCCGACCTGAAGGGCAAGACGGTCGCGGTGACCAGCCTCGGCTCCCCGAACTACGTCCAGCTGACGGCGATTGCCGCCTCGGCGGGCCTGGACGTGAAGAAGGACCTGACGGTCAAGGTCGTCGGTACCGGCGCCATCGTCTCCGCACTGCAGAACAAGCAGGTCGACGCGATCGTCTTCTCGCGGCTGCGCTACTACACCCTGCAGGCCGCCGGGGTGCAGGTCACCCAGATCCTGTCCAACCAGTACCTCCCGTCGTTCGGCAACGTCGTGATCACCGGCCAGCAGTTCGCCAAGGAGAACCCCAAGGCCGTCACCGGATTCACCACCGCGCTGAACGCCGCGCTACAGGACCTCATCGACGGCAAGCTGCCGCAGGCCGTCGAGTTGTCCATCCAGAAGTACGCCACCAGCTTCGCCGGCCAGGAAAAGTCGGTCACCCAGGTGATGCAGGAAGTCTTCGTCAAGGACCTGTGGCAGAGCGACGCCACCAAGGCGCACGGGCTCGGCTACGGTGACCCGACGGCATGGCAGAACGCCGTGGACGCGCAGAAGAAGTACGGCCTGATCCAGGGCGACGTGCGGGCGTCCGACTTCGTGAAGGCCTCCTCGTGACCGAGCAGCGACTCGGCAAGCTACCGCGCGCCGTGCTCGGCACGGCGTCGGTAGCGGCCTTCCTACTGGCCTGGCAGGGCTACGTCCACCTCGCGCACGTGCCCACGTACACCCTCCCCGGCCCGATCGAGATCGTGACGTACACCTGGCGGATGCTCACCGGCGAGCAACTGCTGGTCCACCTCCGGGTGACCGGTGCCGAACTGCTGCAGGGGGTGGCGATCGGCTTGACGGTCGGCGTGCTCACCGGGGTGGCGATGTCCCGATGGCGCTGGCTGGAACGAGCGGCAATGCCCCTGCTGGTGTTCATCCAGATCACCCCGAAGATCGCGATCGCCCCACTCCTGGTGCTGTGGCTCGGGCTCGGCGTGACCAGCAAGATCACCCTCGTCGCGCTGGTCACGTTCTTTCCGGTACTGATCAACACGCTGGCCGGGCTGCGCGGCATCGGCACGAACTACCGCCACCTGTGTCAGGTGCTCGCACTCTCCGGCCCGCGGCGGTTCTTCCAGCTCGAACTGCCGATGACCCTGCCGCACATCGTGGTCGGGCTCCGCCTCGGCGCCCTGGCCGGAGTCACCGCCGCAGTGATCGGCGAGTTGATCGGCGCCCAGGGTGGGCTCGGATACCTGGTCGCACAGAGCCAGGAGACCGACAACATCCCGCAGGCAATGGTCGGGCTGCTGCTGCTGAGCATGCTCGGGCTGGTCTCCTGGTCCGGTATCGGTGCCGTCGCCGGCTGGCTCCGCTCCCGCTTCGGCGTGACCGATGGCTGAGCCGCCGCGGAGCCGCTGTCGTCGGCGGAGGCCGGGACGATGACCGGGACACCCCGGCGCATCGTGGTCGACACCGACGGAGGCGTGGACGACCTGGTGGCACTCGCCTGGTTGCTGCGCCTGCCGGATGTGGAGATACCGGCGATCATCGCCACCGGCGGGGCACGGTCCGCCGATGTCGTCGGGGCGGCGGTCACCCATGCGCTTCGCGCGCTCGCTCCGGCCCGGCGGCCGTTGCTGCTGCGAGGCGCCGAGATCGACCCCGCCGCGCGGGCCGCAGTCCCGTCGGGCGCGCGGCTGCACGGCGAGTACGGTCTCGGGCCGCTCGCCCCCACGCACGGCGCCGAGTTCGACGGCGACATACGCGTCGACCCGTCACTGCCGGCGCACACCGACTACCTGGTGCTCGGCCCGTTGACCACCGCCGAGCGCCTCGCCGGGCAGGTGGGTCACTGGCCGGCGCATGTCCGGCTGACCATGATGGGTGGGGCATTCTCCCTGCCCGGCGTGGTGCGGGGCGCCGAGCCGAACTTCGCCCGCGATCCCCGGGCCGCCCGGCAGTTGTTCGCCGAGCCGCCCGGCCGG
Source organism: Micromonospora sp. NPDC023633 (assembly GCF_040640035.1). NCBI lineage: Bacteria > Bacillati > Actinomycetota > Actinomycetes > Micromonosporales > Micromonosporaceae > Micromonospora > Micromonospora sp. NPDC023633. The sequence continues at coordinate 43,123 of NZ_JBFABB010000057.1, forward strand.
GGGGTACGGGTTGTGCCGACGGACGCGACCACCCAGGCGAGCTGCCCGCCGGAGGCCGTCCTGCGGGTGCTCGCCGGCGGCAACGGCTGGCCCGGGGTACGTGCGCAACTGCTGGCGCACTACTGGTCCGGCACAGCCAGCCGATACTGCCACGACCTGGTGGCCGCAGCTGTCGTGGCCCGCCCGGAGGTGGTGGCGGTCGAGACGCCCGCCACGGTGGCCGTCGACGCGTACGGCCGGTCGAGCATGACCCCCGAGGGGAACTTGGCCGTGACGGTGGTGAAACGCCTCGACAACACGGCGTGGCGCGAGATCGTCCTGGCATGGGCGACGGACAGAGAGGCGACGATGCGTTGAACGGCCCGAAGATCGCGGTGGTGGGCAGCGCCAACCTTGACCGCATGGTGGTGACCGACCGGCTCCCCGGGCCGGGGGAGACACTGACCGCCCGGGAGTACCGGGAGGGTGTCGGCGGTAAGGGCGCGAACCAGGCGATGACCATCGCCACCCTCGGTACGCCCGTCGGCTTCGTCGGATGCGTCGGCGCCGACGCCGCTGGTGAGCAGGTGCGGCAGCGGCTCGCCGGCCGGGGCGTGGACGTGTCGGGGCTGGCGGTCGTCCATGACGTCCCCACGGGGACCGCGCTGATTACGGTGGACGGCGCCGGCGAGAACGTGATCGTGGTGCACCCCGGGGCGAACGGCGCACTGGACGCGGCCCGCGTCGACCGGCACCGGGACATGATCGCGACGGCAGCGCTCACCCTGATGCAGTGCGAGGTCGAAACGCCCGCTCTGGAGCGCGCCGCAGCGCTGGCCGGGGGCCTCCTGGTGCTGAATCCCGCGCCCGCAGCTCCGCTTCCCGACGCCCTCGTACGCCGGGTGGATGTGCTGGTGCCCAACCGGGCCGAGTTGGCGGTCCTGGCCGGCACGTCCCCGCCAGAGAGCCTGGACGACGTGGCGAGCGCCGTCGGCAAGCTCGGGCTCGCGGCGACCGTCGTGGTGACGCTCGGGTCGCAGGGCGCGGCCGTGATGGAGCCGGACGGCCGGGTTGATCACGTTCCGGCGCTGCGTACCGAGGCCGTGGATACGACCGGCGCCGGCGACTGCTTCTGCGGAGCCCTCGCGACCGCCCTGGTGGCGCGGCCGGGCCGGGCCGTGGCGGAGGCCGCCCGCTGGGCGGCCGTCGCGGCGGCGCTGTCGACACGCGGCCGGGGCGCGCAAGGCGCGCTGCCGACCCTGGATGAGGTGTCCAGGGCGATGAGCGCCACGGACCGTCCGTTCTCGTAGCAGGCCTCCACAGGCCCGTTCGACCCACAGCACCAGCACGGCTGGTCGACCCGGGGTGGAGCGCGAGTCGGCCTTCACCTCGTCGAGCCATCTGGCGGCGATCCCGCTGCTGGGTGCGTGCGTCTCCAGGTCAAGGGGCTTGACATGAGCAACTTGCGCCGTAACCGCCAGCACCTCGGAGTTGGCGGTTACGGCGCACACAGCCCAGCGCCGCAGCGTCCCCCGTCACGCTGGCCCGCTGGGCTTGGTGTTCTGACGGACAGGGCCCGGACATGCGGTGGAAGGTCGGTGGCGATCCCAAGCGCCGTGCGGGGGCTGAACACAGGCACGACGAGAATCCTGGCACGCACGGCTTCTACGAGAAGCATGAAACGGACAAGGCGCCAGCCACACAGCCGCCGGACCAGGTGGCAGGTTTCTTCCAAGGCGACGTCCAAGTGTTGGAGTCCTGAAGGGGCCTCGCTGGCGTATTCCTGATCGACGCCGGAGTAGAGACGACATCCACGATCAGAAGCTGGTGACCGTGTGGGCTGTGGCGTTGGGGCATGGCGAGTTCGGTGGGTGGTACGGGGTCCGGTCTGTTCCCGGTAGTCGGCGAGCTTACGCACGCTCCACCGGGTGAACGGCCGCCCCAGTGCTTGGGTTCTAGGAGTCGTTGCAACACCCCAGCTCAAGGGGTGCGATGGACTTCGAGATCCGAGAGGACCGGACGCCGCAGGGAGCTAGAAAG